>JADFVP010000089.1 GCA_015222595.1 Pseudomonadota bacterium | reverse complement strand
TCGTGAATTATTCCGAATGAATTTTCATCATAGAAATTCGCCAGGACCCAGTCCCCTACTGCCGGGTAATCGATGGGAGATGAAGCGTTAAATAGCAGTTTCCCTACCAGTTCCGCCAGAACATCAACTTCGCCATTGCTTATGGTATAGCTATCTTTGTGAACAGCTATCACTCTTGCTAGGTCAAACTGTTCCAGGCTTTCAGGGGGAACTGTTTTGAGCACCCATTTGCCAAACCCAATTTTCTCTAAATTTTTCTTATTACTGTTCATGAGAGTTAGTGTACTTAACGGGTTGGATGAGCTGCCAAAACCCGTGCGTTGAAAGTCCGGGTGTACCGAAACGGATCTATAGTCGGTCTATTTTAGTCTCTAATCAGAACACTTTGCGTTTCCATAAAAAATTCCCTTCCACAAACAGAACTAGACCGGGTCTATGTGGATGAAGGCCTCGTTGATCTGCGGGACTTCTAACAGCGCGTCGCGGACCGCCTCGCAGATATCGTGCGAGCGCAGCGTCGAGAGGCCTCCGTCTACTTCTATGTGGATTTCCACATGGACGAGACTGCCGACGTAATGGGCTCTCAGCGTGTTGGAACCTGTGACCCCTTCGACTCTCTCTGCCGTTCGCTTGATACTGTCGATAACATCTTGCTTGGGCGCGCGTCCCATGAGGTAGTCGATATTCTCCGTGCCTATCTTGTAGCCCGTATAGATTATCCAGACGCTTATAACTATTCCGGCCACGGGGTCGAGCGTCGGGTAGCCGAGCTTGACGCCTATGATACCAATGAGCGCGGCCCCGGAGACTACTACGTCCATCATCGAGTCTACGGCGGTTGCTGCGAGCGCCGGAGAGTTCGCCTCCTCGCCCGCTCTTCTGAAGTAGCGCGCCATAAAGAATTTTACCACAATGGTTATAACCGGCACCGAGAGGGCGAAGAGGCCTATGGTCGTCTCGCGCGGAATTATAAAGCGCCCAATCGACTCGCGTCCCATCTCAAAGCCGAGGATACCGGCCAGTATCGCTATAACTATTCCGGCAATCGGTTCGGCGCGCGCGTGGCCGAACGGGTGCTCTTCGTCCGCGCTCTTTGCACTCACCTTCATGCAGATAAAGGTGGCTATAGAGGCGGCGATGTCGTTCAGCGAGTTCATCGCGTCGGAAAGAAGCGCAATGGAGCCCGAAGCAAGCCCTGCGACTATCTTGATCGCAAAGAGCGCCGTGTTGCCGACAATGTTCAGTAGACTCGCTTTAAACGCAATCGGTTTCATTGGTGTTGAGTTAAGTTTTCCGGCGGGAGCGCCGGGTGCGGGTTTGTGTGTGTCGAGCGCACCTTGGAGTGCAGTACCTGTTAGCAGATATACTACACCGGTTGGGTCGATATGGGAAGGGCCTACTTCTGGCCGAGCCGTTTGCGCGCGCTGTTGGTGTTCTGGCGCGCAACCACGTAAAGGCTCTGCGCCCAGGCCAGCGGCACGTTGTGGTTCGGCTTCTCTTCGGTGTAGAGTTCCGGTACCTTGCCATCCGCGGTCATTACCGCCTCGCACATGCTGAGGTACTTCTCGCTCTTATTGATAAGGTCGCTCGGCGGATTTATTATGGCGTCGGTGCCTGTGTCCATGATCTTCTGCGCCATCTTGGAGTAGATAATGCTGAGCCACGCCAGTCCCATGGGCCAGGTCGCCTCGTTGCCGACCGGGTTGGAGGGGTCGGCATTGAAGTACAGGTCTCCGGGGTAGCGTATTACGCCGTACTCCCTGACGAGGTTGTTCTCTATATTGTCGAGGATCTGCTTCGCCTGCTCTTCGGAGACTATCGCATACGGCCAGATAAGACTGAGCTGTATCAAGTCGTACGGCCTTGACTCGCTCTCTGCCGGGAGAATCTTATCGAGCGCCGCGCGCCCCTGTTCTATAAACTCCTGAGGCACGGGCAGGTGAGAGTAGAGCTGCACCTGGTTGCGGTACTTGTAGTGGTAGTGGTCGTCGTCGTGCCACATGGTAAAGCCTGCGAGCACCGAGCCTATCGACGAAGAGTGGACCTCGGGGCCCTCCTCCCAGACGCCGAAGTCGGGGTCCGAGTACCAGCGCGTGGTGGTGAGGTAGAGGATTATGTCGCGCAGCATAATGAGCGTCTCGGTGCGGTCGGTGCTTATAACGCTGTGCCCTTTTTTTATCAGGTCTCCGGTCTTGTAGAGGAAGAGGCCGAAGATGTCTAGCTGGTGGTGGCCCCACTCGTTGGTTATCTCTTCTAGCGTTACGGGGTTTACGCGCGTGTGTATTACCTCGTCGGCGCAGCTGCCGAGGTAGTGGCGCTTGCGCGCTCCGTTAGTTATCTTGTGGCGGTATTTGTGAAAGATACGGATGATGAGCCGGTAGCTCTCTATCATCTTGTCGTACGAGCCGATGTACTCGTTGGCGTAGGTGGCGTACATGATGTCGCGAAGCCAGAAGACGTCGTACGGGTCGCCCCCTTCGGTGCCGTCGTAGCTAGAGGCTACGTAGCCGCCGTTTATCTGCCTGAGCGCCTCTAGGTGCGCGTAGGCGACCTTAAGTTTCTGTGTGGGGCTAAGAGACTGGAAATCCGTCTTCAGGAGCGCTCCGGGTTTGCTCGACTTCGTCACATCTTCTATCCGTCTGCGCTTGTTGCTCATGTCACCAATTGCCTCGGCTACCCGGACTTAGAAACAGAGGCGGGAGCGTTAAAGTGTTCTTTATATCAGTACGTTCAGGGCGGAGCGTAGTACTCTTATGTGGATACTGCCCTGCCAATCGAAGGGTTCGCCGTCTGCATGAACCATAGCAGACGTCTCTCTTCTTATCTCGATTTCTTCGGCCCTGATGCACTGGTAGCCCTTAAAAGAGTCGATTTGACCCTTCATTAACTTATTCGTCAATTGGTAGCTTTTCTTTAGCCCTACTTCGGGCACTATAACGAGGTCCAGCAGCCCGTCGTCCGGTTTCGCATCGGGCGCAATTATGGCGTTGCCGCCAAAGCGCGGCACGTTGGCAACCGTAAGGATAAACGGTGTGACCTCTATGTGGCGGTTTCCAATAACTATTTCCACCTCTTCGGGGCTGTAGCGGTAAAATTCCTTTATGGCTATCGGAATGTACGGCAGTATTCCGCGCACCCTTGCGCTCAGCGAGCCTTCGTTATATTTTTTTGCCAGCAGCGCATCGAACCCGAAGCCTGCGGTCGAGAAGAAGTGCCTGCCGCAGACTTTGCCGACATCCATTTTGAGCCTACGATGCGGCTCTTTCAGTTTCGCCACAGCCCCATCGATCTCAAGAGGAATGCCGAGCGAGAGCGCAAGGCCGTTTCCTGAGCCGAGCGGCACGATTGCCAGAGCGACAGAGGTTCCAACGAGCGCCGTTGCGACCTCGTTTATGGTTCCGTCGCCGCCGCAGGCTACGACTACGTCGTAGCCCTCCAGTACCGCCTCGCGAGCAAACGTACCCGCCCCGCCCTTCTCTGTCGTTACCTTCACCTCGAAAAAACCGGCTTCAGCGCCGAGAACGCGCCGTATGCTCTCGGTCAGCTCGCCGACCCTGTTGACGCCGCCCGCGGTTGGGTTCGCAATAAATCGAACTTTCATTTTTATCTACCCTCTATCTTGCTTACGTATGCTCTGTTCTTGCGCGCCGAAGAGTCACTGGCCCAGTGGCTACCATAAGGCAAGCCCGACGCTTGAGTGTTGAAAGTATACGATACGCCCGTATTTATCAAGGGATTTGATTTATAGGAGCGAAATGGAGAAAAATTGAGAAGGCCTGGTTGCTAATTCTCAAAAATAGTATAGAATCGTAACAGATCAACTCTTTATGCGCTCAATTCAGGTAAACTGATTAAACCCGCTAAAGAAAATCGAACCACGGCCCCACCCGGCGCCGGTCAGACTATTTTTATTGTCAAGAGCATAACAACCAAGGAGGAAGTAGATGGAAAAGGCTAACGTATGTGAGAACAAGACTTTTAAGGATGATCCGGTTAACAAGGTAACCCATATCAAGACCGACTCCCTTACGCAGGATACCTATTACTTCAATGCCGGCCAGGTGCTCGCGTACCACAGGCATCCCGGAGGAGATCAGATCTTCTTTGTGCATGAAGGCGAAGGCACGTACTACTTGGACGGTGGGACCGAAGAGTCCACCGAACTCAAGCCCGGAGTTACCGTGCTTGCGCCAAAGGGCGTATGGCACAAGATCGTCGCTTCAACCGAACTCGTTGTCTCTCAGGCAACTGTTCAGCCCGCAGGCCTAGAGCAGAGGGCGTAAAGGGTCTCGTTACTGCGGTTTTTTGTACTATCTACAAGGGCCGACACCCTCCGGGGTGTTGGCTCTTCTGCTTTTTCCGAGAGGCTTTTTCAACTGTCCATACTATCATAGTGACACAGTGGACAGTAGTGGACAGTCGAGGCGTAACTCTCTGTGCTTTTGCCTTCTCTTCGCCCCGTTTTGCCGGGTTTGATGGTGCGAAATATACAGGTTATTCTTGTCCTCTTTGCAATTGGAAGGTGTTGAACCTAAAAAGGCAAGCGATAACAGAGCCTTGCATCAATCTCATCTATCCGCTATTTTTCGCTTGACAGACACCATATATTGTGGTCTAATTACCAACAACCTACTACATGAGCGATTCACCTTGTAAATCACACACTTATTCCATTTCACATCCAGGGCGCATTTATTTTAGGTTGTGCCGTACTGTTGTACCGGGCTAATCAATTCTTTTTTTGTCCCTTTGCCCGTACTATAGAGCCTGTTTCTCCCTTTGCTGTAGAGGGGGGTGGCGCTAAAACGGTACTTTATTGAGGCGGTAACTGTCCGGGATTTACCCAATGACGCGTATCCCCGGCCCGTATATCCGCCTCTTTATAACGCTGTTCTCTTGGGCAGCGCATATATAATAAATTGATTAATACTGTTCTGATTTTTGGCCTATTTAACTGGTGAACTGGGGAGTTGAATGAATAAAATTGATAAGGATGTCTATGCAGACCTTTTGGGGGCCGCTTCCGGTGGTCCGGGTGCTACGGTTAAGGGAGGGATTTTAGAAATGCCTTTGCAGAAAGTCGACCTGCACGAGAATGCACTGAGGGTGCTTGAAAAGAGGTACCTTAAAAAGGGCGCCGATGGCGAGCCCATAGAGACCGTAGAGGAGATGTTCTGGCGCGTAAGCACCAATATTGCCGAGGGCGACGCACTCTACAACCCCGAGGCCGACGTAGAGGCAACAGCCGAAGAGTTCTACAAGATGATGGCCTCGCTCGAATTTATGCCCAACTCACCGACACTAATGAACGCGGGCCGCGAACTGCAGCAGCTCTCGGCCTGCTTTGTTCTCCCGATAGAAGACTCCATGGAGTCGATCTTCGAGGCGATAAAGAACACCGCGCTTATCCATAAGTCCGGCGGCGGCACAGGCTTCTCATTTTCCAAGATCAGGCCTTCGGGCGACATAGTCGGCTCGACGTCCGGTATCTCCTCCGGGCCGATCTCCTTTATGACCGTCTTCGACTCGGCAACAGAGGCGATAAAGCAGGGTGGTACGCGTCGCGGGGCGAACATGGGAATTCTCCGTATCGACCATCCGGATGTAATGGACTTTATTTCCTGCAAAGAGGACAACGCAAAGCTCAACAACTTCAACATCTCCGTTAACATCACCGAAGACTTCATGAACGCCGTTGAGCAGGACACCGAGTACAACCTGGTAAGCCCCAAGGACAGCGCAGTGGCGGGTACACTTCGCGCGCGTGAGGTCTTCGACAAGATAGTTGACCGCGCGTGGAAGAACGGGGATCCGGGAATAATCTTCATAGACCGCATAAACGAAGAGAACCCGACGCCGCATATAGGCGAGATAGAGTCCACGAACCCGTGTGGCGAACAACCCCTGCTGCCGTACGAGGCCTGCAACTTAGGGTCAATAAACCTGAACCGCATGATAAAGAAGACGTCTGGAAAGGCTGGAAATAACGAGGTCGGGTACGAGGTCGACTGGAAGAAGCTCGGCGACATGGTCGGCAAGGCCGTACACTTCTTAGACAACGTAATCGACATGAACAGGTATCCGATAAAGCCGATAAACGACATGACAAAGTCTAACCGCAAGATCGGGCTCGGCGTTATGGGTTTTGCAGACCTTCTTATCAGACTCGGAATTCCGTACGACACGGAAGAGGGCGTAGAGATGGGCGAGCGCGTTATGGGCTTTATCCAGAAGGCGGGCCGCACTGCGAGCATGGATCTGGCCAGCGAGCGCGGTCCATTTCCGAACTACAAGGGCTCTACCTTCGAGGCAACCGGAGAGCCGATGCGTAACGCGACCGTTACAACGATCGCGCC
This sequence comes from Pseudomonadota bacterium, assembly GCA_015222595.1. Taxonomy (GTDB): domain Bacteria; phylum Desulfobacterota; class GWC2-55-46; order GWC2-55-46; family JADFVP01; genus JADFVP01. The sequence goes on along the minus strand of JADFVP010000089.1, from coordinate 17,717 downwards.
GACAGGAACCATATCAATCATTTCGAACAGCTCTTCGGGCGTAGAGCCGCTCTTTGCGCTCGCCTATACCCGCACCGTTATGGAGGGTACTGAGCTTGTCGAGGTCAACCCGCTCTTTGAGGAGATCATGCAGGAGCGCGGATACGACTCCCCTGAGCTTATGAAGCAGGTAGCGGAGTCCGGTACGCTTCACGGGATCGATGAGATTCCCGAAGACCTGAAGAGGGTGCTCGTAACCTCGCACGACATTGCCCCTGAGTGGCACATAAAGATGCAGGCCGCCTTCCAGAGGCATACCGACAATGCTGTCTCCAAGACGGTCAACTTCCCTAACGAGGCCACTGTCGAAGATGTTGCAAAGGTCTACATAATGGCTTACAACCTCGGCTGCAAGGGCGTAACCGTCTACCGCGACGGCTCTCGCGATGCCCAGGTGCTGACAAGAGGAAAAGATAAAGAGAAGGCGGCGGCGGCAGCGGCAGCCGAAACAGGAATAGAGCAGCCTGCTGAGGCTCCTCTTGCGGCCAACATGCCGACCATGCCGACCATGCCGAAGATTCGAGGAGAGGTCGCCTTTGGTGTTACGCGCAAGGTTCTGACCGGTTGCGGCAACCTCTACGTCACCATCAACGAAGACGAAGAGGGTCGCCCCTTTGAGATATTCACTCAGATAGGCAAGGCCGGCGGTTGCGTGGCCTCGCAGTCCGAAGCGCTTGGACGGATGACGTCGCTTGCGCTCCGTACCGGAGTAGAGGCCGCAGAGGTCGTCAAGCAGATGCGCGGAATAAGCTGCCACCTGCCGGTAGGTTTCGGCAACGTGAAGGTAACCTCATGCGCCGACGCCATGGCCAAGGCGATGGAGTGGTACCTGATGTACAGGAGTAACAGAGGCACGGTCAACCATCTGGCGGATACGGACTTCTCGTCCGACGGGGCCAACGCCGACTTTAACATGGAAACAGCGTCCGGCGAGATGCGCGATACGCTCTCTCCGAGAGCAGAGCACTTAAAGCCGATGGAGTACGATCTGTCGCACTCTAGCGCAACTTTTCAGCGCGGCGCATGCCCGGACTGCGGCGGTACGGTAGAGCATGCCGACGGCTGCGTGGTCTGTCGCGGGTGCGGCTACACGGAGTGCGGTTGACTCTTTTATAGGGGCGGAGGTTTAAAACGAACTTCAGGGACGTAAACTGTTTCTATTTGGAGAGTGTAACGAGAGCCTCGTACGGTTCGGCCCACCCTGAGCCGTACGTTTATAACGCCCCTGTCGTAAAGGCAGGGGCGTTATTTTATGATATTTTTTAGCGGACGAAAAGAACGCTGTTTCGGTCTCTTTTAGCTGGAGGTGGTTTTTTATGTATATACTCTTTGATAGCGGAATAGCGAAGGAGAACGGAATAGATCTGAGTTGCAGAGTCTGCGGTTTCGACTTTGCGATAGACTTTCTATACCTCGAACATGGCGATATTGTCCGCTGCCCCAACTGCGTAAGCTGCGCGCTTACGGGCGCCGAGGCTGCGCTCTTCGACCCGGAGACGATTCTGGCAAAGAGCCCTGTGCCACAGTCGAGGCGAGACATAAAGGTGCTGTAGGGACCAATAGCGCTACTCCGGTTCGGATGGGTGGCAAGCCCCTGAATAGGGGGCCGTGTCGGGCTGGCTGAGAGAGGGAATTTCGTACTCCCCTTTCTTGACAACGCGGGTGGGCTGTGCAATTGTAGTATTGTACTGAGAATGGCTGGTAATGAACTATATTTTTTGAATTTGTGGAGGCGGGAATGCCGGACAAGAGGGTATTGAGTCACGACCTTGAGAATGTATACAACCTTAATGAAGACGCCGTTATCGCGGCGATAGAGAAGCATTTTGGCGATGATGAAGAGGCCTGCAGGTGCGGGGTCTGTATAGAGGATATCTTTGCGCTCTCTTTAAATAAGATGCCTGCCAAGTACATACAGAACTACTTCGGAGCACGCGACCCCGAACGGCTGGTCGATAATGTGCTCATTGAGCGTACCGTCAGAGACGCTCTGGCGCAGGTGGCAAAGCATCCGCACCACGACTAGAGGTTCTTTGGTCGCGGATAAAAGTACGAATATGGCAGCCCCGGTCGTTTAGGCCGGGGCTATTTTTTATAACGGTAAATGGAGAGCCTTCAAAGCAGGGGCGGTGTTAAAGTCCCTGTTTTTGTGCTAAACTTGACACATGTTCGAGATAACTGTAGAGAGCACCTTCTCTTCAGCCCACCAGCTGAGAGAGTATAAAGGGAGTTGTGAAAATCTTCACGGCCACAACTGGCGCGTTATGGTGAGTGTCGGGTCCGAAGGGCTCGATTCGCTCGGCATGGTCGTGGACTTTAGAGTCCTGAAGAGAGAGGTCGAGGCCGTCATAGAGCGGCTCGACCATAAGTTTATAAACGAAGTTCCTCCGTTCGACTCTATAAATCCGACGGCTGAAAATATTTCAAAATATATCTATGAAGAGATCTCAAAGTCTCTTGCGTCCGAGGGTGTGAAGATCCTGAAGGTTAAGGTCTGGGAGTCCGAGAAGGCGGCTGCGACGTACTACGAGTAGCGTACTTCAGCTTCGGAGCTTAAGAAAGGGTATCGCTTTTATGGCTACAGAGACGGAAACGATGAAGGATATGCAAGCCGAGCCCGATTTTCGGCGTATAGATATAGATAAGGTCGGCGTTAAGGATATCAGCTACCCGATAGTCGTGCTCGACAAGGCCAACGAGTTTCAGCATACTATTGCAATGGTCAATATGTATGTCGATCTTCCGCACCAGTTCAAGGGTACGCACATGTCGCGCTTCGTGGAGATTTTGAACGAGCACAGGGGCGAGGTGACGATAAAGAATTTTCCCGATATCCTGTGCGAGATGAAGTCCCGTTTCGAGGCGGGCACAGCGCACCTCGAAGTCGATTTTCCGTACTTCATAGAGAAGGCGGCCCCGGTCTCTAAGCTAAAGGGGCTGATGGAGTACAAGTGCAAGTACACGGGCAGCCTCTCTGATGAACTCGATATACAGATAGAGGTCCGGGTTCCGGTTTCAACATTGTGCCCTTGTTCAAAGGAGATATCCGAACGCGGGGCGCACAACCAGCGCGGAGAGGTGAAGGTGGCCGTGCGCTTCGACGACTTTGTCTGGATAGAGGATATTATCGAGACGGTAGAGAGGTCGGCGTCGAGTCCGGTCTACTCGCTTCTAAAGCGGGTGGATGAAAAGTTCGTGACCGAGCAGGCGTATGACAACCCCAAGTTCGTGGAGGATGTTGTTCGCGACGTTGCCGTCAATATTGGTCAGATGCCGGAGATCAAGTGGTTCAGGGTCGAGGTGGAGAACTGGGAATCGATACACAACCACAGCGCGTACGCCTATGTGGAGAAGCATATCTAAGCGCAGCTTCGCGTCTTAGTACCTACCTGTTTATATCCTATCGGTTTTTTTAATTGATTAAGTTGTTGCGGTGTGGCGGAAAGTGGCGGAAAGTCTGCACTACTTTGCTCGATGCTACTTGTGTAAGTCGGCCCGGAAAGTCTGCTATCGGCGGCTCGGTTGTAACTTGTTCAAATCAGCCCAGGTGGCTCGGCAAGAAGTTATTTAATATGGCCCGGAAGACCCACGGGTCAGTCCTTGTAGAGAACCTCTTTTATCTTCAGCTTCAACTCATCTACCCAGAACGGGTTGCCCTTCTGAATAAAGCCCTTTACGTGCATGTCGAACCACTTCGGGTCGAGGACTATGTCGTCGATAATGTCTTTGCCCGTGGTTATGATCGCCGGTATGTTCGCTCCCGTATCTACCACCCTCTTTAGAAAGTCCTCGCCGTCGAACACCGCTTCCGGGTCGTTAGGATCTTTGAGGTAGAGGTCTGTTACTATGAGGTGCACGGTCTCGGTGCTTACCGCCTTCAGGGCCTCTGTGGAGTTCTTTACTACAACCATCTTTACCGTTACGTCTTGCAGCGAGTTCTCTATCATTTCGCGTGCCAGACGGTCATCTTCTATAAAGAGAACCGTGTCTAGTTCAGCTGAAGGTACTGCTGCCGCAGGGGCCGGGGCAACAGGCGCTGCAACGGGCGCGGTGGCTACGGGGGCCGGGGCTGGCTGGGTTACCACACCGGCGGTATCCTCTACAGAGAAGCCTTCGGCGAGCCTGGTGACCTTGTGGCCTTTGCCGCAACTTACGCAGTTTACGTTCGCTCCCTCACTCCAGGTGGAGAGAACTTCAGCCGGCACCCAGAGCCTGAAGCGGGTGGAGCACTCTGTGCAGGTTATTTCAAGAGGTTCTTTTGTAGTAGACATCGGTACCTGTTTTCTTTAGGTTGGACAGCAGTTTAACCCAATGTTGAGTAGGTGTCAATACCTACTCAGACTGTATCTTGCCCGAGAGCGCCGCAACCTTGCCGATACCGAGCAGATCGAAGTTCAGGTAGAGAGCCTTCTCTTCGAGCCTGCGAACGTAGATGAGGTTCGCGGTCCAGCACTGCTTTTTGTACGTGATGCCGTACGAGGCCTCCAGAGATTTGTTCTCCGCAAGGCTGAACCGCTTGTCGTAGGTAATGCCTACGGTCGGGTTGATCCATAGCCGCGCGTTGGCCTCCAGGTACCGGGCGATGTCCTTTACGTACCGGTAGGTGAAGTGGACGGAGGAGGAGTTGGCTCCATTAAGCTGCAGTTCAACGTCGCTGTTCTCTATCCAGTGGTCGTAGACGTCGTACTTGTTCTTGGTCGAAACCGTGCTCCACGCGGTTGGCCGCAGTATCGCCTCACTGGTTATGTCCGACATAGGTCTCCGTTTGTCGGTTGGGGAGAGAAGGCCTCTTTGGGCCTCGTTTATGTCGAAGCTCTGCGAGATGTCGAAGTAGAGATATTCGTGGTAGGTGGCGGTGTCGGCCCCGGAGTCGGATCCGATAAACTTTCCGGTCAGGGTGGAGTTTAGTGAGTAGGTAATTCTGTTGGCGCTCGCTATCGCGTCTATCGAGTCGAACTTAGGCAGGTCGGACTGGTCTACGTCGGGTATGAAGATATAGGAGAGCTTCGGCCTCAGGGTGTGCTTTAGAGCGTTCAGTCTCTTTCTGTTCGGCCGGTAGATCCTGGAGAATGTGGTAGTTGTATCGAAGCCGGTCTCGTACATGGCGCGGTCGAAGTACCAGCCGGACGCCACAGAGTCGGCGGCGTAAAGGGTCGCGCGTGGTGTGATGTATGTTGTGAAGTCGAAGTACCCGCCCGGACGCAGCGGCAAAGAGAGCTTCGGAGTAGCGTCTATCCTGTGGCCCGTGTAGCCGGACTTTCTCGTAAAGTGAATGTACGAAGAGGCGAAAGAGATGTAGAAAGGCGAGTCCAGAATTCGCTTACCGGTCGAGGAGAACGAGACCTCCGGCATCCTCATAAAGGTTGCGGAGTCGTCGCCGAGGAGCAGGTTGTCGAAGAGGCGAAGCTGGGCCACTAAGCTGTATCCGTTCCAGCTTTTACTCAGCGCGATGTTAGACTCGATGCTTTCGAGCGACTTGGCTTCGTTCTTGGTGCCGAAGTCGAGCAGGTACTCATCGTCGCTGACTATGTTTATGTCGGCCTTAAGCTTGAAGCCTTTGGGCAGAAGCTCCGTATGGGTGTACTGCATCTGCCACCGGTTGTCCCCGGCGCTCTCGGGGCGCGCAAGGTTTGCGTCCTCCGCCCTGAACCGTCTGACCCTTTCGATATCTTTCTCTTTAAAATGGTAGAAGTAGAGCTCTCCGTAGCTGCTTCTTTTGCGGATGTAACGGTACTCCACGCCCTTGCCCGTGCCGCGCCGGCTCTGGAGGTCGAGGTAGAAGGTGGCGTCGGTATTTTTTGAACGCGCCCAGAAGAAGCTGGTGCCGAGCATGGCGCCCCGCAGTGAAGAGAAGCCGGGCTCCGGCTTCAGTAACCCGGACTGTCTCTTGCGCTTAATCGGAACACGTAGAAAAGGGGTGTAGGCAATCGGCACGGTACGGACTTTGAAGTATGAGTGGCGGCCCGTTAAGAACTCTCCTATGGTGACCGTAGCGTCGGTGGTGGTAAACGACCAGTCCGGGGCCTCGCCCTCGGCGCAGTCGCAGGTGGTGTACGAAAGATTGTCTGCCGCATAGGTCTCAGGGCCGATCTTACTGATAGGATCTCCGGTTATGTAGACGTTTACCGTCTTGAAGAAGAGGCTGCCACCGAGAATGACCGCGCTCTTCTCCTTTGTGTTGAAGGTTACCGAGCTGCCTTTAACGCTGTTGCCGCCTTCGTCGATCATCTCTACATTGCCGCTTGCCTCTGCGATATTGGTCTCTGTGTTTAAGGTGGCGCGCTCTGCTCTGATGGTCGTTCCCTCTTGGGCGATTACTACGCTCCCTTCTGCGCGGTAGGTGCGGGTGGCGCGGTCGAAGTCGAGCCTGTCGGCGGTAAGCTCAACAGGGGCGTCGGGCGAGAAGAGGTCCGGTGGCGAATCGACCGCAAAAGAGAGAGAGGTCGAGAGTATGCAGATAAGGACTGCGAGCCCGATAGCGAGTGGACGCAATAGTGCCGACTGCGTGGCCGGTGCTTTTCTTGTTCTGGTATGGAGCCGGTTTCGGTGGCTGGACATAGAGGCTTTCTAAGAGGTCACGTTAAGGTCCTGGTAACGGAACAAAAAAACACGAATGAGAAAAAGGTAGCATACGGCCCCTGTTTTTACAAGTTCCGCCCCACCCTGTCTAGCCACTCCATCGCCTCGCCGAGGGTGAAGATGGACCCTGTTACGAGCACTGCGTCGCTCTTTGCGGCAAGCCCCATAGCGGCTTCGCAGGCCACGCTCACCGTCTCACACTCTATAACCGTGGAGTTAAAGCGCTTTAGGCTCTTTAAGCTCACCCGGAGTTGCTCTATTGTTGCGGCTCTTTGGTAATTGGGGCGCGTAAGTATAAGGGTGTCGATTAGAGGAGCTAGAGAGGCGAAGATCTTAGAGCACTCTTTGTCCTCCATAACCCCGGCAACAACGATCAATTTTCTGTAGCTGAAGCTCCTGAGGGTTTGGCTTAGAACTTTGGCGGCCTCTTCATTGTGGGCGGAGTCCAGTATTATAGTCGGTCTTGTGCCGACGATCTCTACCCTGCCGGGCCACTTAACGGACTTTAGACCGGTGCGAAGCGCTGCTATTGGCAGTTGAAATGGCAGCTTGGATGGCTCTTCTTTGTTACCGGAGTTGGATTGCCCGGCACTGATGAGTTCAAGGGCCGCGAGCGCACATGCGCTGTTTATTATCTGGTGCGCTCCCCTTAGGCCGCACTTGAGGTTCTTAATGGTTCGCCCGGCCATAGTTGCTCCCCCTATACTCCCGATGCCCCCAATGCCCACAATGCCCTCGTAATCGAAGAATCCATCGCCTTTTGTGTCCGACGGACGCGTATTGAACTCCGTGCCGTAGCGGTAGAGTCTAGCTCCGCGCTCCTTGCAGACTTTGCGTATTATGCTTAGGGCTTCTCTGTTGGTCTCGGCAGTAACACATGGGACACTCTCCTTTATGATCCCCGCCTTCTCGGCCGCGATTTTTCCTATCGTACTACCGAGCGTCGCGGTGTGGTCGCGCCCGATATTGGTAATTATCGTAACGAGCGGCGTAACTACGTTGGTCGAGTCGAGTCTGCCGCCCATGCCGGACTCGATAACGGCTATGTCTACGCGTTTCTCTTTAAAGTACTCGAAGGCCATGAGCGTTGCGAACTCGAAGAAGGTCGGCCCGGCTCCGCGCTTTTTAGAGATAGCCCAGACCCGCCGGGCAGTCGTTACCACTGCACGGTCGCTTATTTGGCGCCCCGAAACCTGTATCCGTTCGTTGAACTTTACCAGATGCGGCGAGGTGTAGAGCCCGGCAGAGTATCCGCCGGAGACCAGTATGTGCGAGAGGATAGCAGAGGTGCTTCCCTTGCCGTTGGTGCCTGCTATGTGGATGGTCGGGTAACGGGTGTGCGGAGAGCCGAGGCGTACGAGGTGGTCGAGCGTGTTCTTCAGCCCCGGACGAATGCCCTTGCTCTGGAGCGCAAAGAGTTGCTCTATTGTCTCTTTGTAGGAGGCCATTATTGAATAGAGTTGCCAGTAGACTGGTAGAGGTGAAAAGTAGGGTGGTACGCCTCGCACTTTTACTGCGTGCGGAAGCTTTTGGGCACAGTTGCTTCGGGGCTCTGTCAGGTCAGCATGGTAACGAGCTTCGAGAGGGTCTCCTTCATGTTCTTCCTCTCGACTATCATATCGATCATGCCGTGATCGAGCAGGTACTCGGCCCGCTGAAAGCCCTCGGGCAGTTTCTCACGGATAGTCTCTTTTATAACTCTGGGGCCGGCAAAGCCGATAAGCGCCTTCGGTTCGGCCATGATAATGTCGCCGAGCATGGCAAAACTTGCGGTAACCCCGCCCATTGTCGGGTCCGTCAGGACGGAGATATAAGGAAGCCCGGCCTCTTTCAGGCGCGCAATTGCCGAAGAGGTCTTTGCCATCTGCATGAGAGAAAGTATTCCCTCCTGCATGCGCGCGCCTCCTGAAGAGGAGAAGATGATAACCGGGCACTTGTGCACGAGCGCGGCCTCGACTATACGCGTTATCTTCTCGCCGATGACCGAGCCCATGGACCCGCCCATAAAGGCGAACTCGAAGACGGCGATCATCACCCTTTTGCCGTTTATAAGGCCTTCTCCGGAGACGATACCGTCCTTTAGCCCGGTCGACTTCTGCGAAGCCTTCATTCTGTCGCGGTACTTTTTGAGGTCTTTAAAGTCAATAGGGTCGACCGGCTCTACGTGCGAGTCGTGCTCCTGAAAGGTGCCGGGGTCTATTAAGATATTTATCCGTGTGTGGGCCGATACGCGGAAGTGGTACTGGCACTTGGGGCAGACATCGAGCTTCTTCTCTGCCTCTTTTTTATAGATTATACCGTTACAGCTCTCGCATTTGATCCAGAGACCAAGAGGAAATTTCTTGGCCTTCTTTTGAGAGTTGTTGCCTGCAAGCAGATTTTTTTTGATCCATTCCATAATTACCCTTAGTATATTACACTTTTTACGGAGTGTCACCCCTTTTTGCACTGTGGTGTAGAAAAAGGGGTGTTTTGAGCCGTTTATGGCCATTTACTGTGCGTAAACGCCTATTATATGATAAGCCAAATTGCCCTCTGCAGGTCAGTTGAGGCCCAGTGCTGTTTGTCGATTTAAGGCGTTTTAAGGCGATTTTGTGCCGTTTTAGGGCTATTTTTGCCTATTTTACCCTTTTTGTGCGCACGTACACATGCGTTGACCACCGGCGGGTCGAACTGCTTGCCTTTGTTCTCTCTAAGCTCTTTGAGCGCAGAGTCCACGGGCAGGCCTTTTCTGTACGGCCTCGTGGTCGTTATCGCGTCGAAGGTGTCTGCAACCGAGATTATTCTAGCTACAAGCGGTATCTCTTTCACCCCCTCCGGGTAGCCGTGTCCGTCTATTCTTTCGTGGTGGTGAGCGATGCCCGGAATTACTTCGCTCAGATGGGGTACGTGCTTTATTATCTCAACACCGAGAGCCGGGTGGGACTGCATGGTTTTAGCCTCTTCGTCACTGAGCGGCGCGTCTTTTCTGAGAATACTGTCGGCAATGCCGATCTTGCCGATGTCGTGGAGCACTGCCGAGAGTTTTAGCGTCTCGGTGGTGTCGGCGTCTAGCCCAAGCTCTTGGGCAATGGCTAGCGAGTACTTCAGCACCCGCTTCGTATGGCCCCCGGTATACGGATCGCGTTTTTCGATCGCCTCGGCGAGCGCTTCGGAGGTGGCGTAGAAGGTATCGCGCAGCTTTTCGTAGAGCCGCGCATTGTCGAGCGCAATGGCAACCTGGTTCGCAAAGAGTTCGAAGAGCTTCAGGTCGTCTTGCGAGAAGCTCTCGCCCCCCATCTTGTTTATCGCCTGTATAACCCCGATCACGCGGCCATGTATCTTAATCGGTGTGCAGATCATGTTGCGGGTGCGGAACTTGCTCTTGTGGTCGAAGGTTGATTGAAAGCGGTCGTCCTTCATTACGTCGGAAATAATAACAGGCGAGTCGTGCTTCGCCACCCAGCCTGCGATGCCCTCACCCATGCCGAGTCGTATGCGCTTTATCTTTTCGCCCTCGGCACCGAGCGCCACCTCGAAGTACAGTTCGTTCGTCTCTTCGTCAATAAGTAAAAGAGAGCCGGTCTCGGTGCGCATGAGTTTCGTAAGAGCCTCTATCGTCATATGGCGCACAAGGCCCTGGTCGAGCGTCGAGGTGAGCAGGCTGCCTATATCATGAAGCGCCGAGAGGTGGCTGATACGGTTGTCGAGTTCAGAAAATATTTCAGCACGCGCCATTATGGTTGAAAAGTGGTTTGCGAGCGTGGCGAGCCTCTTAAGTTCCGTGTCCGCCTCAAGCGGTGTGGCCCCGAGAGTCGTAAGCGTTAGAGCGCCGAGGCACTCGCCTTTGAGCTTAATCGGTACGGAGAGCACGTTCTGAACAGTCGCTGCCCTGTTTAGAGAGTTCTGTTCTGCTTTAGCGGCACGCACCCTCTTGTGTTGCGCATGTCCGGCGTTAACGGTCAGGCGCGCAATATCACGATAGGTCTTGTTGTCCGAACAGCCCTCTACCGCTTCGGCCTTTAGGGGGCCTCTGGAGTTGTCTCTCAGGTAAATTGCGCCAGACGTGCCGGAAAGGCCCTTAAGGGCGATTTCGAGAAAGCGCGCGAAGAGAGTGGCGCGCGGGGTGCGGCGAGAGGCGAGTCCGCCTAGGGTGCGGTAGACCTCAAGCTCTAGTGCTTTGCTCTCAGCCCTTACTTTATCTCTTGATGCCGCCTTCGGACTGCTGCGCTCCGGGGGGCTCTTTCTGCCTGTGCTTTTGCTGTTGTTCTTTTTAGGGCGGTCCATCGTTGTTTCCTTCCAGGCCGGACTCACAGGGGTAACGGACGCGTTAACAGGTGTCGGAAGGCCGTACGGTTCTTTTAGATATTAAAGATCTATGCTCTGTTTACGCCGCGCTTGAGCTTGGAGACGAAGTCGCCGACTGCACCGAGGAGCTTCTTCTTTCCTCTGGTCTTGGCGATTATATTTATTATTGCCGAGCCGACGACAACTCCGTCGGCGCTCTTGCAGACCTCTTGAGCCTGTCCAGGTGTGGAGATGCCAAAACCTACCCCGACGGGGAGGCCAGTGTGGCGACGCGCCTTTTTGACGTAGGAGGGTATCTTGGTGGAGAGCGCAGTGCGCGCCCCTGTTACGCCGGTGAGGCTGACGAAGTAGATGAAGCCGGAGCCCACGCGCCCGACGCGATCCATGCGCGAGGTGTCGGAGGTAGGGGTAAGGAGAAAGATAAGGTCAATACCGACTGCGTCCAGCGGGCCCTTTAGCTCGTCGGCCTCTTCGGGCGGAAGGTCTACGACGAGCACGCCGTCTACTCCTGCTCTCCTTGCGTTACGAGCGAAGCGTTCCGGGCCGTAGGCGAGTATCGGGTTGTAGTAACCGAAGAGGACGATAGGTATCTCGCTCTTCTTGCGAACGTTGCCGACAAGTTTCAGCACCCCTCCGGGAGTTGCGCCTTTTTTTAGCGCCCGTTCGTAAGAGGCCTGTATGGTTGGGCCGTCCGCCATCGGGTCGGAAAAGGGTATGCCTAGCTCTATGACGTCCGCGCCGGATCTTTCCAGAGTGTAGATCAGCTCTTCGGTAGTTGCCATGTCCGGGTCGCCGGCGCTTATGAAGGTGATGAGCGCATGGCGTCCCTCGTTCTTAAGGGCCGTAAAGAGGGTTTCGAGCCTTCCCGGTACTTTATTTTTTAAAACTTTCTTTGCCATTGTTCGGCCTCAATTTTTTTATATGTTTCAGTCTAGTGGTTGTTTGTGTCTGAGAGAAAAAGAGCCCAGGTTTATAGTTTGTAGTTGAGCGCCTTTGAGACCGTTTCGAGATCTTTGTCTCCTCTGCCGGAGAGGTTGACTATCATGACCTCGCTCTTTTTCATCTTCGGTGCGTACTTCATTGCGTAGGCTATGGCATGAGAGGATTCGAGCGCCGGAATAATTCCCTCTGTGTCGGTCAGGGCCTTGAAGCCCTCGAGCGCTTCGGTGTCCGTAATGGCCTCGTACTTTACGCGCCCGGTGTCGTTCAGCCAGGCGTGCTCCGGACCGACTCCGGGGTAGTCGAGCCCTGCTGAGATGGAGTGCGTCTCTCTGATCTGCCCGAGTTTGTCTTGGAGCAGGTAGGTCTTGTTGCCGTGCAGCACTCCGGGAGTGCCGCCTGTGATGGAGGCAGCGTGATAATGGCCCTTCAGGCCGTGCCCTCCGGCCTCGACACCGACCATCTTTACCTTCTTATCGTTGAGGAACGGGTGGAAGAGCCCTATGGCGTTACTTCCGCCGCCGACGCAGGCGACCAGCAGGTCGGGCAGGCGTCCGGTAAACTTCTTTATCTGCGCTCTCGCCTCTTTACCGATGACGGACTGAAAGTCCCGCACGAGCATCGGGTATGGGTGCGGCCCTGCTACCGTTCCTATAATGTAGAAGGTATTGTAGACGTTGGTCACCCAGTCGCGAAGCGCCTCGTTCATGGCGTCCTTTAGCGTACAGGAGCCCGAAGTCACGGGCGTTACCTTTGCGCCTAAAAGTTTCATGCGAAAGACATTCGGTTTTTGGCGGACAATATCTTCTGAGCCCATAAAGATCTCGCACTCAAGGCCGAACATCGCGGCCACGGTCGCAGTTGCTACTCCGTGCTGCCCTGCTCCGGTCTCGGCGATTATGCGCTTCTTGCCCATTCTTCTCGCAAGAAGAATCTGCCCTATGGTGTTGTTAATCTTGTGGGCTCCCGTGTGGCACAGATCCTCTCGCTTCAAGTAGATCTTCGCACCACCGAGCTTCTTCGTCAGCCGCTCTGCGTAGTAGAGCGGCGTCGGGCGGCCAGTGTACTCTTGAAGGTAGAAGCGGAGTTCTTCTTTGAACTCTTTGTCGACCTTCCATTTTTTGTACGCCTCTTCAAGCTCTATTACAGCGGGCATAAGCGTTTCGGAAATGTAGCGGCCTCCGTAGGGGCCGAAGTGGCCGTTCTTGTCTGGTCCTGTCTTCATTCTCTCTTCTGTCCTTCTTCTTGGATTTTAAGTCTCTCGAACTATCTTTAAGGTCGGTCCTTGCTGTATAACCTCAGCTCGACTTCGCTCTCTCGATAAACTGTTTAATCAACTCGTGCACCTTTACGCCGGGGCTAGACTCGACCCCTGAGCTTACGTCTACCGCGTACGGCCTAACGGTACGAACCGCCTCAGAGATATTGTCTGGAGTCAGGCCGCCCGAAAGTATCAGCGGGCCGTACTTTTTTGCTTCGACAGCTATCTTCCAGTCGAATGTCTCACCCGTGCCGCCGTGCGTGCCCTTTACGTATGTATCGAGCAGGTTAGCCCAGGTCGAATACCTGTCGATTTTGGCAATAGAAGCTTTGTCCGACACCCTGAAGGCCTTTACTACTTTCGCGTTCTCTACTCTGGCGCACTCTTCGGGACTCTCTTTTCCGTGAAGCTGTACAACGTTTATGCCGGTCTGTTTAACTATTGCGTTTACTTCGTCAACCGGAGCGTCCACAAAGACCCCGACCGTGGTGACAGAGGGCGGCAGCTTGGCGATTATGCTCTTTGCAGCCGCTGGCGCTATGTAGCGCGCGCTCTTTGTATAGAAGATAAAGCCGAGCATATCTGCGCCGTAGCTGGTCGCCGCAGTAGCATCGTCTAGCGTAGTGATGCCGCAGATCTTTACCTTAACACTCAATAAGCTCCCTCAACTTGCTTCCGATGTCGGGCTCTTTCATCAGGGCCTCGCCTATGAGAAAGGCGCTCGCCCCGGAGGCCTTCAGTTTTGCAATATCTTCGCACGTATGGATGCCGCTCTCGGCCACTACGACCACGCCGTTGGAGGCCTTGGGCGCAAGCTCTATCGTGGTCTTTAGGTCGGTCTTGAAGGTCTTGAGGTCGCGGTTATTTATGCCTATAAGTTTTGCTCCGGCTCCGAGTGCGCTATGTAGCTCCTCTTCATTGTGAACCTCGACAAGTGCGCCTAGGTCGATAAGCGAGCAGAGGTTCAAGAGCGCGCGGAGTCGATCGCCAGTCAGCACGGCGGCTATAAGCAGTATGGCGTCGGCCCCTGCTGCGCGTGACTCATAGACCTGGTACTCGTCTATTATAAAATCTTTGCGCAGTATCGGCAGCGAGACCTCTTCTTTAATCTGCTTCAAGTAATCGAGCGAGCCCTGAAAGTGCTTCTCGTCGGTCAGCACGGAGATCGCAGCCGCTCCGTTCGCCTCGTAGGTGCGGGCAATTTCCACCGGGTCAAACTCCTCGCGGATAACTCCCCTCGACGGGCTGGCCTTCTTTACTTCAGCTATTATCCGCACAGTATCAACGGCCGTAGGGGCGCCCAGAGCGCCGTAGAAGTTGCGCGTAGGGCCGAGGCCCTGAATGGACGCCTTCAACTCGCCTTCTCGCCGTTCGAAATCGACTTCGGCCTTCAGCTTAAGCAGCTCCTCTTCCTTCTCTTTTATAATAGTATCGAGCATTTTATCTCTGTTCTTTCACTTGGTGAAGTGCGGGGTGAAGTTCATCTTAACGGTTAAAAGAAGATGTTTCTGTGAGGTTATGCTCTTTAGCTGCGCAAGTTTTTTTGTGTCGTACGGTTCAGTCTTCCTTACTGGTCACTGCTATGCGTTGGTTATGCTCTTTAGCTGCTCTAGTTTGTCGAGCGCCTCTCCAGAGTCTATTGCGCCGTGGGCAACGGCTATGCCCTCGGCTATCGAGCCGACTTTGCCTGCCGCGCAGATAGCGGCTGCTGAGTTCAAGAGTACTATGTCGCGCTTTGGGCCTTTTTCGCCTCTGAAAATCTTGAGTACGATCTCGGCGTTCTCCGCGCTCTCTCCTCCGGTCAGGTCTCCGGGTGCGCACCTGTCGAAGCCGAAGTCCTCAGGCGTTATGTGATAGGTCTTCACGCTGCCGTCTTTGAGTTCCGTGACTCTCGTCTCAGTTGTAAGCGTTATCTCGTCGAGCCCGTCCTCACCCCTTACTACAAAAGCATGCTTTGTGCCGAGGTTGTTGAGCACTAGAGCAAGCAGGTCGGTCAGCACAGGGTCGTAGACGCCTATTAGTTGGCGCTTGGCGCCTGCCGGGTTGGTGAGCGGCCCCAATATATTGAAGATGGTTCGTATGCCGAGGGCTTGCCTCACGGGTGCTGCGTACTTCATGGCGCCGTGCAGGAGCGGGGCGAAGAGAAAGCCGATGCCAGCTTCTTGTATGCACTGCTCTACGCACTCTATGCTCGCTTCAACATTGACGCCGAGCGAACGGAGCACATCTGCACTTCCGCTCTTCGAACTCACGCTTCTGTTGCCGTGCTTGGCTACCGTTACGCCTGCTGCGGCTGTTACAAAGGCTGCGGCGGTAGAGATGTTGAAGGTCATGGAGCCGTCGCCGCCCGTGCCGCAGGTGTCTACTATGTCTGCTTTCTCTATGCCGGGTGTCTTAATCTTAGTGGACTTCTCGCGCATTACGCGCGCGGCCCCGGTGATCTCGGCAACGGTTTCGCCTTTAATTCTTAGTGCCGTTAAGAAGGCACCGATCTGCGCGCCCTCTGCAGAGCCGGTCATGATCTCTTCCATTACGGAGACCATTTCGGTCTCTGTAAGGTCGTGTGCTTCTATGAGTTTTCCGATTGCTTCTTTTATCATTGTGAAGGGCCTGTTCCTAAATTACCAATTGTCTAAATATCAGCCTCGCTCTGAGGCGGTAGTACCGTTTAAAAAGGCCGACAGTAGAAAGGGCCTGTTCCTGTCATTGTAAAGGGCCTGTTCCTGTGAGTAACGCTTGTTAAATGTTAGCCTCGCTTTGAGGCTGTCGTGCCATTTACAAAGGCCGACATTTAATGCAGCCGACATTGCCGGCCGTAAAGTTATCCGTAGACCTTTAGAAAGTTTCCGAGAAGCTCCTTGCCCGATGCGGTCAGTATGCTTTCCGGGTGGAACTGCACGCCCTCAATAGGGAGTTCCTTGTGCCGGATTCCCATTATCTCATCACGGTCCGTCCATGCGCTTACGTCGAAACAGTCCGGCAGGCTCTCGCGCTCCAGTATAAGAGAGTGATACCGGTTGGCCTCAAACGGGTTGTCCAGTCCGGCGAAGAGCGTCTCTCCGTCGTGGTAGACCATCGAGGTCTTGCCGTGCATCAGGCGCGGGGACTTCACTACTTTGCCTCCAAAGGCGTACCCGACGCTCTGGTGGCCGAGGCAGACTCCGAGAATAGGGATCTTTCCCGCAAAGTGTTTAATCGCCTCTACGGAAATTCCGGCCTTGGCCGGGTTGCACGGCCCGGGCGAGACGACCAGAAGTTTTGGCGCGAGCCGTTCAATCTCTTCGACCGTAATACAGTCGTTACGGTGTACGACAACCTCTGAGCCGAGTTCCATAAAGTACTGGACCAGGTTGAAGGTGAACGAGTCGTAGTTGTCTATCATCAGAAGCATCGGTCTTGGTTTCCGCTATTTAAGAGTATACTGCATAATGGTGCGCCACAGTACCGGTATTTAATCGAGCCCTGCGCGCGCCATCTCAATGGCCTTTAACATGCCACGGGCCTTGTTCTCGGTCTCTTCGTACTCCGACTGAGGAATAGAGTCTGCGACTATTCCGGCCCCTGCCTGTATGTAGATGGTGTCGTCAGTTACTACAAGGGTTCGTATAGCTATGCACATGTCGGAGTTGCCGGTGTAGCTGAGATACCCTACGGAGCCGCCGTAGATGCCGCGTTTGCACGGTTCAAGCTCTTCTATAATTTCCATTGCGCGTATCTTAGGCGCACCCGTCAGCGTGCCTGCCGGAAAGGCTGCGCGGAGCGCGTCGAAGGAGTCTGTGCCCTCTTTCAGCCTGCCGGTTACGGTGCTAACTATATGCATTACGTGCGAGTACCGCTCGATCTCCATGAACTTGTCTACCTTTACGCTGCCAGTTTCCGAGACCCGGCCAAGATCGTTTCTGCCGAGATCGACCAGCATGATATGCTCGGCGCGCTCCTTCGGGTCGGCCAGAAGCTCTTTTTCGAGTCGCATGTCTTCTGCCTTTGTCTTGCCTCTCGGACGTGTTCCGGCTATCGGGTTGACGTTTACGTCCGCGCCCTCAACTCGCACGAGTACTTCGGGTGAAGAGCCGACGAGCGTTACGTCGTCGAGCGCGAGGTAGAACATGTACGGCGACGGGTTTACGACCCGGAGCGCTCTGTAGATGTCGAAGGGCGCAACGTCTAGCTCTGTAGAGAAGCGCTGAGAGAGCACGGTCTGAATAACGTCGCCCTCTACGATATACTCCTTTATCCGCTCTACGCCGGCGAGAAAATCAGACTTCTCGAAATTCGACTTTATGGCCTTTTCTGGTCCTTTTCCGTCATTTTTGGCCCTATTTAGGCTATTTTTGTCTATTTTTGATTTTGCCACAGAGCCGGTTCTAAGCGTCTCAATAAGGCTCTCTATCTTGGCAACGGTGGCTCCGTAGATCTCGTCTAAGTCACCGCCGTCGGGTATATACGCGTTGGAGATGACCTGTATCTTATGCTCGACGTTATCGAAGAGCACGAACGTATCGGTGAAGATAAAGTAGAGATCGTGCGTGTCGAGGTCTTTTGGGCTCAAGTCCGGCAGCCGCTCTATGTGGCGTATGGTATCGTAGCCCATGTAGCCGATAGCGCCGCCTGA
>JADFVP010000088.1 GCA_015222595.1 Pseudomonadota bacterium | reverse complement strand
TGCAAAGACGGTACTGTGCAGCGGAAGCTAAACAGCCTACAGGAGTCGAAACGATGGAGCGCGAAGAGAGAAGGCACCCGGAAGACGGGTCCGGTCCAAGGTACTTCAGGCAGAAGAACCTTGGCATTGTCATCGGCGTGGTCGGCCTGCTGCTGGTTACGATAATTTCGTGGTTCGCTCTCGATAGGATAGAGGCCCGCACGGCGCACGATGTTGGAGACAAGCTGCAGAATACGCTGAAGATCACGCACAACGCTGTAGGGCATTGGGCAGTAGACCGTATCAGCGATGCGCACCACATTGTTGACAGGCCGGATACCGTCTCATCTGTAAGAGAGCTTATAGCGCTGCACAGCACAGGCGTCGAGTTGAAGAAGAGTTCGGCCCTTATCGAGCTGCGCAAGGTAGTCGGCCCGGTTCTCGAAGAGCACGGATTCCTCGGCTTCTTTGTGGTAACACCGGATAGAGTAAATATCGCCTCAATGCGCGACGCCAACCTGAACGAGACGAACCTGCTCGATAAGAACGGCGATTACCTCGACAGAATTTTTATGGGCGAAGATGTGCTCGTTCTGCCGACCCGTTCGGATGTTCCCCTTCCGGGAGTTTCGGGCGAACTTGCCTCCAACGAGTCGACGATGTTCGTCGGCGTGCCGGTTCTAGACGAGTCGGGCGCCGTAATTGCCGCCTTTACGATCCGTATTGACCCCGCAATCTACTTTACCAGGACGGTACAGATGGCGCGTACCGGCCATACCGGAGACACCTATGCTTTTAACAGATTGGGCTTTCTTGTAACCGAGAGCAGGTTCGACGCCACTCTTCGTGAGCTGGGGCTTATAGGAGATCAGGAACGCAGTATACTGAACCTTCAGCTCAAAGACCCGGGCGGCGACCTTACAAAGGGCTACAGCTCAGGCGTTGCGCGCGATGAGCAGCCCTTAACCTATATGGCCGAGGAGGCCGTGGCCGGACGCGACGGGGTAGACACTCAAGGCTACCGCGACTACCGGGGCGTTCCCGTAGTCGGTGCATGGCGCTGGGACAAGAAGTACGGTTTCGGACTGGCAGCGGAGATAGATGTTGCCGAGGCCTACGCCTCGTACTACGAGATACGCAACACCGTGCTCTGGGTGCTCGGCGTCACAGCTATAATCTTCTTCGGTCTGTCGTTGTCCATAACGGTTCGCAACAGAAGGCTTACGGTAGAGGTGTTCGAGCGCAGGCGAGCAGAGGATGAGGTGCACAAACTCTCCAGGGTCGTAGAGCAGAGCCCGTCCACCGTCGTCATTACCGACCTCAAGGGCAATATAGAGTACGTCAATCCCAAGTTTACGGAACTGACCGGCTACACGCTCGAAGAGGTGTTCGGCCGTAGCACCTCCATACTCAAGTCCGGCGAGACAACGGACGCCGAGTACAAAGAGCTATGGGAGCGTATAACCTCGGGGCGGGTCTGGAAGGGCGAGTTCCATAACAAGAAGAAGAACGGAGAGCTGTACTGGGAGTCGGCCTCTATCTCTCCGGTCAAGAACACTGCAGGAGAGGTTACGCACTATATCGGCCTTAAAGAGGATATTACGCGGCGCAGGCGTAACGAGGCGGAGCTGGCCGAGTACAGGGACAACCTTGAGGTGCTGGTAGAGAACAGAAGCCGCGAGTTGCAAAGAGAGGCCCTTGAGCGGCAGAAGGCCGAGGGATCGCTGGTTGAGAGCGAGGCTCAGGTTCGGGTGCTGCTCGACTCGACCGCCGAGGCGATCTACGGAATAGACCTCGACGGCAACTGTACCTTTGCCAACCCTGCCTGCGCAAAGCTCCTTGGGTACGACACTCCCGAAGAGCTGCTCGGACTCAATATGCACGACACCATTCACCACACTCGCGCAGACGGCAAGCCGTATCCGGTGGAAGAGTGCAGCATCTACAAGGCTTTTTTGCAGGGTGAGGGAACGCACTGCGATACAGAGCTGCTCTGGCGCAAAGACGGCAGCGGCTTTCCGGCAGAGTTCTGGTCCTACCCGATAAGAAAAGATAGCGAAGTCACCGGCTCGGTCGTTACCTTCTTCGATATTACCGAGAGGGTGGAGGCCAGTGAGGCGTTGCTGGAGACCGAAAGGCGGATGAAGATGGCCCAGTCAGTCGGCAAGGTAGGCACCTGGGACTGGAACATCGTTACAGGGGAGCTTATCTGGTCGGACGAGATATATAACCTCTTCGATCTTGTTCCCGGTGAGGTCACCCCGACATTCAAACTCTTTAACGACTATGTCCACCCGGACGACAGGGAGTTGATGCAGAGTTCCGTGGCCGAAGCGGTAGAGCTGCACCGGTCGTACAGGGTCGATATGCGGATTATCAACAGAGACGGCGTCGAGCGTGTTTGTGAGGCGAGAGGAGAGGTGAGCTACGCACCCGACGGAACACCACTCAGGATGCTCGGGACCTTTCACGATATTACCGAGAGAAAGAGGGCTGAGGGCGAAATCAAGAAGGCCTTCTCGCTCAACGTGGCTACGCTCGAGTCCACGGCAGACGGCATACTCGTTGTCGATATGGAGAGCGGCTTCTCGGGCTATAATAAAAAGTTTCTGGAGATGTGGAAGATTCCCGACTCTTTAATGGACGAGGGAGACGACAGCAAGGTAATAGACTCTATTATGGAGCAGCTCAAAGATCCCGAAGGGTTCGTCCGCAAGATCAAGGAACTCTATTCCAACCCGGAGGCCGACAGCTTCGACATTCTGGAGTTTACCGACGGCAGGGTCTGGGAGAGGTACTCGCGCCCGCAGAGGCTTGGGGCCGAGATAGCCGGACGGGTCTGGAGTTTCCGCGATATAACCGAGAGGGTGGCGCTTGAGAAGTCCCTTATAGATTCCGAGGGTCTGCTCAAAGAGGCGCAACAGATAGCCATTATGGGCCACTGGGAACTCTTTATTCCGACAGGAGAGCTTTACTGGTCGGACGAGACGTACCGTATCTTCGACCTCGTGCCCCAGCAGTTCGACGCCACCTACGAGGCCTTCCTGGAGAATACCCACCCCGACGACAGGGATTTGGTGAACTCTGCGTACTCCGACTCGGTCAGTTCCAAAGTGCCCTACGATATTACCCATCGCCTCCTCATGGCCGACGGAACCGTAAAGACCGTAAACGAGAAGTGCCGCACCGAGTACTCGGACGACGGAACTCCGCTGCGCTCAGTGGGGACGATACAGGACATAACCGAGCGAGTGCAGCTGGAGGAGGAGAGCATGCGGGCGCAGAAGCTCGAGTCGGTGGGGCTTTTAGCAGGCGGTATTGCCCATGACTTCAATAACCTGCTGACAGCTATAATAGGCAACCTGTCGATAGCGCAGTTTATGGTCGAGGACGACGACAAGGTGGGGTCCATGCTGGAGAAGTCCGAGGCCGCCTGCCGCCGGGCCGCAGAGCTTACCCGCCACCTGCTGGTCTTTGCAAAGGGCGGCGAGCCGGTAAAGAGCGTCTTCTCCATAGCCTCACTGGCTTCTGAGACCGTGGACTTTGCACTAAAGGGCTCAGGAATCAAAGAGGAGATGGTAATAGCCGACGGCCTCTGGGCCGTGGAGGCCGACGAGGGGCAGGTGAGTCAGGTGCTCAACAACCTGGTCATAAATGCCAAGCAGGCTATGAACGACTCCGGCGTTATACGGGTCGAGTGCGCAAATGTAAAGCTCACCGAAGGTAATCCGGTAAAGCTGTCGGCGGGAGATTACGTGCAGGTCTCTGTAGAGGACACAGGGCCCGGTAT
The DNA here is from genome assembly GCA_015222595.1 of Pseudomonadota bacterium. Classification (GTDB taxonomy): domain Bacteria; phylum Desulfobacterota; class GWC2-55-46; order GWC2-55-46; family JADFVP01; genus JADFVP01. Next base: position 3,958 of record JADFVP010000088.1, on the reverse strand, counting down.
GGAGCACGAGGTGTTGCAAAAGATCTTCGATCCGTACTTTACGACAAAGGAGACCGGTACGGGCTTGGGGTTAGCTACCTCTTACAAGATACTTGAGCGCCACGGCGGCCATATCTCTGTTGAGTCTACTCCTGGTGTCGGAACGACCTTTACGCTTCTGCTCCCCGCTCGCTCGGGTAGTGCAGGCGTTGCTCCGAAGGTGCAGGAGGAGATAAAGACCGGAAAGGGGCGTGTGTTGGTGATGGACGACGACGAAAGTATACGCGACCTTGCAACCGTTATGCTCGAGCACAGCGGGTACGAGCCCGTAGCTGTGGCCGAGGGCCTTCGGGCGGTAGATGCCTTCAGGGAGGCTAAAGAGGGAGGCGTGCCGTTTGCGGCAGTATTGATGGATCTTACGGTCAAGGGCGGCATGGGCGGCAAGGAGGCCACAGAGCGGATACTCGCAGTAGACCCCGGCGCGGTTATTATCGCCTCAAGCGGCTATCTGAACAATGTTATTATGGCCGACCATAAGAAGTACGGCTTTGCCGGGGTGCTGCCAAAGCCGTATACGGCTTTGGAGTTGAGTCGTGTGCTCTTTGAGGCGCTGGAGCAAAGCCACGGCCAGACAGAGTTGAACTCGGAGTTGAGTGGAAAAGAAGAGTCGGGGTAAGTGGCCCGCCTCTTCTTTTCGTTTCTTCTTTCCATCTCTTATCTCAGTCTCTTTTTTTAGTCTCTTATTTTCTTATCGTACAACTATTGTCGCACAACCGGCCACCTTGTGACCGAACCTCTTCCATCCGCCTTGACAAGCATTCCAAATAGAGTGACAATGCATTTTGGCGGTATCCTGGCGCCCTGGAGACACAACGAAGAAGGTCCCGTTCATTCGGTGCAGTTATCTTTCATAGAGAAGGAGTTACGGTGGCAGAGCTTAACGCAGTGGTAAGTCAGAGAGTGGAGGTCTCACCGTACCTGCTTATATTGAGGGTCGTACCCGACGGCTGGGACTTGCCTGAGTTCACACCCGGACAGTTCGCCGTTATTGCGCTCCCCGGGAGCGCACCGCGCTGCCACTTCTCGGACCCGGAGTCCGAGGTGCCTGAGAGCGACAAGCTGATAAAGAGGGCGTACTCCATAGCCTCCTCTTCCGTGGATCGCGAGTACGTTGAGTTCTACATAACGCTCGTCCATTCCGGCGCTCTTACCCCGCGTCTCTTTGCATTAGAAGTAGGCTCGCGCCTCTGGGTCTCTCCCAAGTTCACGGGTCTCTTTACCATCAACGATATTCCCGAAGAGTCGAATGTGGTGCTCATAGCCACGGGCACGGGGCTCGCCCCGTACATGAGCATGCTCAGAAGCTCGCTTCAGGACTCGAAGCCTGACCGCAAGATTGCGGTGGTGCACGGCGCGCGCCACTCGTGGGACTTAGGCTACCGCGCGGAGCTATCGACCATGCAGAGACTCTGTGCCAACTTTTCGTACTCTTACGTGATCTCCAGGCCGAAAGAGGAGCCGTACGAGTGGCGTGGCCCTTCGGGCTACGTACAGGACTTCTGGAATAGCCCCGACATAGCCGCCTCGCTCGGCTTTGAGCCCAATCCAGAGACGACCCACATCTTCCTTTGCGGCAATCCCGGCATGGTAGAGGTAATGGCCTCTACCATCGTTGAGGGTGGTTTTACCGAGCACGCGAAAAAGGCGCCCGGCAATCTTCATATAGAGAAGTATTGGTAGGGGGGAGTGAGGCTCTGTTAAGGCCGCAGCTAGTTGCCGTATGCCCCACTCGTTCTGTTATACTGTAAGTTTGAGTAGAGCCCGAAGGGGGAGTGTGCCCTGCGGGCTCTCTATTTTTTAATCTGTACCTGATGTAGGCTTTAGAGGGTGCAACACGGCCTGTTCGCTCTTGCCTTGACATTACTATGTTCTAAGGGTACGCTCAGTTTCAGGAGGAATAAATATACTATGGAAAGACCAGGTGGTGGAGGTGGCGCCGGGGGCGGCGGCAACGGTACGAGACGGCCCCCGAACGTCGTGAATTTTAAAAATCCGGCAGAAATGATTAACGACCTGAAGAAGAACTCGAAGTCCTTCGGGCTGTTGATTGTTGTTATAGCAGTGCTCTTGATTCTCTTTAGCTCCTTCTACACGGTAGGGCCCGAAGAGCTTGGCGTTGTAAAGAGGTTCGGCAAGGTCGTAAGGACCGTGGAGCCGGGCCCGCATTTCAAGGCCCCGCTTATCGAGACGGTTCTGAGACCGAAGGTAACGAAGGTGCATAGAGTTGAGGTCGGTTTCAAGACGATAGACCCCGGCCCCCCGGCCCGCTACGCCGCAATAAAGAAAGAGGCGTTGATGCTTACCGGGGACGAGAACATAATCGAGGTCGAGTTTATCGTTCAATACAAGATAAAGGACCCCGTGGCCTATCTCTTCAATATACGGAACCAGAAGAAGGCTATTAAAGATGCGTCCGAGGCCGCTATGCGTGAGATCGTCGGCAAGACCCTTATCGATGCGGTCTTGACCGAGGGCAGGTTCGAGGTGCAGCAGGAGATGAAGCTGCTGCTGCAAAGCACCCTTGATCTCTACGACTCCGGGCTCTCTATCGTAGCCGTGCAGCTACAGGACGTCTTGCCGCCCGACCAGGTGGTAGACGCCTTTAAAGACGTAGCGAGCGCGCGCGAGGACAGGGAACGGGCGGTGGAGCAGGCAGAGGGCTACCGGAACGATCTTATCCCGAAAGCGAAGGGGCTGGCCGAGCAGATGATAAACGAGGCCATGGGCTACAAGGAGGCGCGGGTAAACCAGGCCAAGGGAGACACCAGCCGGTTCACTCAGGTGCTGACAGAGTACAAGAAGGCGCGCGACGTTACGCGCAAGAGAATATATGTGGAGACCATGCAGGAGGTTCTCGGAAGGATGGACAAGACCATAATAGAGGGCGCGCCGGCAAAGAACGTGCTGCCGTACCTGCCGCTCGGCACGGCAAAGCCTAAGACCAAGTCGAAAGGGGGGAGATGATGAAAAAAGGCTCTTCTCTACTCGGTATAATAGTAGTAGCAATAGTAGTGCTCGTTTCCCAGTCCTTCTACAAGGTGGACCAGACCCAGAGCGCGCTCGTTATTCAGCTCGGTAAACCGGTCAAGACGGTATCGGAGCCGGGGCTCAACTTCAAGAAGCCGTTCGTTCAGAAGGTCGTCTACTTCGACAAGCGGCTCTTGATCTACGATGCCACGCCTTCGGTTATCATAACCAAGGACAAGAAGAACCTTGTGGTCGATAACTACGCAAGGTGGAGAATAACCGATCCGCTGAAGTATTTTCAGACCATGCGTAACGAAACAGGGGCCCAGGCGCGGCTCGATGACATAATCTTCTCTAACGTCAGAGAGGAACTGGGTCGCAGAGATCTCATCGCTATAGTCGCGGAGTCTCGCGCCGAACTTATGGAGCAGGTGACCGAGAGGACGAATACCAAGGCCAAGGAGTACGGTATTGAGGTCATCGACGTAAGGATAAAGAGGGCCGATCTGCCGCTTGAGAACGAGCGGGCCGTATTCGAGAGAATGAGGGCCGAGCGTCAGAGAGAGGCGAAGAAGTACAGGAGTGAGGGTGAAGAGAGGGCTCTTGGCATAAGGGCTCAGGCCGACAAGGAGAAGACCATCATCATCTCCGAGGCGCAGAGAAAGTCTCAGGTCACAAGAGGTGAGGCCGATGCCGTTGCTACTCGCCTCTACGCTACGGCCTACAATAAAGACCCGGAGTTTTTCTACTTTCTAAAGACCATGGAGGCGTACAAGGTGTCGATAGACGAGGGCGATACGCTGATCGTCTCTCCCGATGCCGAGTTCTTCAGGTATATGAAAAAGTCTAAGTAGAAGAAGTCTAAGCAGATCGGCGGAACTTGGCCGAAGCAGCGAACTTTTAAAAAATTAAAGAGCCCGTCTTCTGTTCAACAGAAGACGGGCTCTTTAAT
>JADFVP010000087.1 GCA_015222595.1 Pseudomonadota bacterium | reverse complement strand
TGTGGTCCGTTGTGGCCGATGTGCCTGGCAAGGGCTACTCGGCGGCCCTTACCGTCGCCAACCTCCATGCCATACTCCATACGCTCGCAAGCTCTGCGCTTGAGTTCGACAAGGTACCGTCTATTGCGAACAGCGCCATGAGCAACACCCTCATTCATGGGCGCTTCGTAACGGCCTTTATGGCAGAGCTGACCCCGGACGGCGAGTCGATGCGCTGGTTCAATGTAGGGCACACGCCTCCGGTGCTCGCTACCGGCGACCGGACGATTCGGCTCGAATCCTTAGGCCCCCCGCTCGGAGTGCTCCCGACCCTCTCGGTGCTTCCAGAAGAACAGCCGTTAGACGCAGGCGCGCTGCTCGGGGTCTTTACCGACGGTGTTACCGAGCTTCGCTCCAAGGCAGACGGAGCGGAGATGTATGGCATGGAGCGTACTGAAGAGTGGGTCGGGAAGAGCCTAGGCATGAACAGGGGCGCAAATAGAGGCCGTAGGGCCGAAGAGTTCCTGAAAGTGTTGACGGAGTTCGGCGCTCCGGCAAGAGACGACGACCTTACGATGCTTTTTCTGCAACGCGACGGCTAAAGAACGCACCGGTCAGAAGCGAACTCGATTCCGACGCGCCGAAGTTAAAAATCTTCTTCGTCGAGGTTAAAAATCTTCTTCAAAAAAGGCCTCTTCGTCGCGGCCAACCTTAAAAGAGAGCGGTGTCTGGCAGAACGGACAGAAGATTTCCGAGCCCTGCTTCTCGTCCCCTTCGAGCGGCACTTCGGCATCGCACATCGGGCACCTCAGGTACCCCGAACTCTTTGCAGCCATAAAAACACCTCGCTCTCTTTAATAGACACTTTCGCCGGTCATCTCACCGGGCTTTTCTATTCCCATCAGCTTAAGTACCGTCGGAGCTACGTCACAAAGTCCGCAGCCCTCTTTCAACTCTTTGCCCTTTAGGTCGGGGTCGATGAGAATTAAGGGCACTGGGTTGGAGGTGTGGGCCGTATGCGGAGCGCCTGTCTCGTAATCTACCATCTGCTCGGCATTTCCGTGGTCGGCAATTATTATGGTCGCGTACTTCTGCTTTAGCGCGGCGTCCACTACCGCGCCTACTCCGGCGTCCACCGCCTCGCAGCCCTCAACCGCCGCAGCCATAAAGCCCGTGTGACCGACCATGTCGCCGTTTGCAAAGTTCATCAGCACAAAGCCGGCCTCACCCGTATTGATCTTTTCTATTGCCGCTTCAGCAATCTCGGCAGCTCGCATCTTAGGAGCAAGGTCGTAGGTCGGCACCTCCTTCACAGACTCTATTAGCTTGCGCTCTTCGCCTACTGCCGGGCTCTCTACCCCGCCGTTAAAGAAGAAGGTGACGTGGGCGTACTTCTCTGTTTCGCTCACCCTGAACTGCGTGACGTTCTCTGCAGAGAGAACGTCGGAGAGTTTATTGCTGATCGGCTCGGAGCTGAAGAGCACGGGAAGTTCCAGACCGCCCCCGTACGGGGTCATGGTCGCAAAGCGTGTAACGTTCACGGTGCGGCCTCTTTTAAACCCTTCGAACGAGTGTGAAGTAATCGCTGTGCAGAGTTCGCGGCCACGGTCGGAACGGAAGTTGAAGAAGAGCACGGCGTCGCCCTCCTCCATGCCGGAATAGGTACTAGAAGTTACTACCGTCGGGCTGACGAACTCGTCGGTCTCGCCTCTGGCGTACGCAGCCTCTACCGCCCTTGCAGCCGTTGCCGCTCTTTCGCCTTCTGCCGAGACTATCGCCCCGTACGCGCGCTCCACGCGCTCCCACCTGTTGTCGCGGTCCATGGCATAGTACCTGCCCGAAACGGTCGCAATGCGGACGGTTTCTCTTGCCTTAATCTCCTCTATAAAATCTTCAAGCTCTTGCACGTACCCGGCCCCGGACTTTGGCGGGGTGTCGCGGCCATCGAGAAATGCATGAATAAGAACCGTCTTGACTCCGGCCTCCACCGCGCCTTTAATGATCGCTTTCAGGTGGTCGATGTGGCTGTGCACGCCGCCGTCGGACAGAAGGCCCATAAGGTGGAGCGCGCCGCCGGTCTTCTTTGCAGACCCGAATAGCGCGACAAGCTCGGCGTTAGTAGCCAAAGAGCCGTCTTCGGCGGCCCTGCTTATGCGGGTCAGTTCCTGAAAAGTTACGCGGCCTGCGCCAATTGTCAGATGCCCGACCTCGGAGTTGCCCATCTGGCCGTCGGGCAACCCGACCTCGTAGCCCGAAGCCGCAATGGTGGTCGAGGGGTACTCACTCGTTAGACGGTCTATGTTAGGAGTCGCAGCGGCTTTTGTGGCGTCGGCCTCAGTATGCGCGCTCACTCCCCATCCGTCCATAATTATCAGGCAGACCTTCTTCAATACACAACTCCCTATACTCTCTATACCCGGTACGCTCTACAGATAGGCAGGGGTAGAGTTAATAACTGCTCGTTCAATATAAGTATATAACGGTAGTTCGGATTTTGCGAGTCTCTGAGGTGCTACTCGGAGTCCTGCCCTGCTCCGAGACCTCCTAAAGAAGAGGCCGAAAGGCGCAGAGAGTTCCACTCGCCGCACTCAGGGCAACGGCTAAGGTATCCTGTAGTAACGTAACTACAGCTTGCACAGGTAAAGGGCGCGGTAATTCCGCCCTCTATGCCGAGCGCGGAGATGAACTGGTGCGCAGCGTCGTCTATTCTGCCGTGGCGCATGTAGGCCGTGCCGAGGAGCGAGCGCGTGAAGGTGTTCTCGACCATGTTGCCGTGGAGCGACTCCAGCTCTTCGATGGCGTTGTCTACCATTTCAAGCTTCAGATAGAGCCGGGCAAGTATTACCCTCAGATCCTTGTCGCCCGGATTGGTCGCTATCCGCTCCTTATACCTCTCAAGCGCGTCTTCGGGGCGCGCCTCTTTAATATAGGCGTCCTCTATGCGCATCAGTATGGCGTGCGACCTCGGACAGAGCCCCAGAGCCTTCTCCCAGCCCTTTATGGCCGCGCCGAGTCCGGAGAGCGTTACCGTTATCTCGCCCATAAGAAGGTGCGCGCCGACTTGTGTCGGGTCGAGCTTCAGTACGGTACCGAGCTTCTCAGCCGCCTCATTATGCTTTGCGTCCTTATAGTCCAGTTGCGCGCTCTCAAAGAGCAGGCAGGCGTAGAGGCGCTCTTCGCGCTTTCTCGTCTTTGAGCTGTCTTTGGTAGAGCCCCTGCCCGAAGCCGTTACGGCCTCGACGATCCTTTGTTGCAACGCCGTCGCCTCGTGCCACCGTGCCTCCGAGCTGTGAATGGTTCTAAGCTCCCGAAGAGATGCCGGATTGGTCTCGTCGTGAGAGAGCACCTCTTCGAAGGCCCAGGCCGCCTTTACCTTATCGCCGAGCCGGAGCGCGGTCTCGCCTATGGAGACCAGCAGGCTGATGGAGCCGGGGCTCGAAGCGAGCCCGGTCTCAAGCGCGCCCAGAGCCTCCTCTGCACGCTTCTCTTTAAGGTAGCTCTTGGCGAGGCTGATGACCAAAGAGGTGTCGGACGGGTGCGCCTTTATCGATTTGGATATATAGGTGCGCGCAGCCACGGTCTCGCCCCTGGCCAGGTGGCGCATGCCGCGCTGGTAGTCGGCGTCGTCGGCCTCCTTCTCCCTCTGGCGGCGCCTCTTTCTAAAGCCCTTTATCGACTTTGTGGTGCCGTTAATGAACGAGTTTACGACCGCGAAGAAGACGCCTAGAAAGAAGCTGATGAAGAGAAAGAAGACAACAGGAAACGTATAGGCGTACTCCTTGTAGACGAGCACGGTGGCTGTGGCCGGGTTCTGGTAATGGAGGTAGAAGAAGCCGCCGAGAATGGCGACTATTATAATGAAGAGTACCTTTACGTACATATTTACTGCACCCCTTTGGCTTTGGGTCTTTTATGTCGGCCCTAAACTTCTTTGGCCCCTCAGTGCGAGTACGGCTCGTTACCCAAGATAGTGAAGGCCCTGTAGAGCTGCTCGGAGAAGACGAGGAGCGCAAGCTCGTGCGGCAGCGTCATCGGCGACAAAGAGAGCACGGCATCTGCGGCACTTGTTACCGAAGAGTGGAGCCCGTACGGACCGCCGACTATAAACGAGACGTTCTTCCTGCTCGAATTCATCAAAGAGCCTACAAAGTCGGCCAACCCTGTCGAAGTGTAGGTCTTTCCCGTGTCCGCCAGTATAACTATATAGCTGTCGGCTGAGGCCTTCAGTATCCGCTCGGCCTCGCGCTTCAGGCCCGGCTCTCTAGAGCCCTTCTTCGTATACGCTTCCTCTTTTATTTCTATCGACTGAGTTGGCGTATACCTTGAAGTCCGTTTCAGGTAATCGGCCACCGCGCCCTTGACGTAAGACCTCTTTATAGCCCCGACGCTTATGATCCGTATCTTCATCTGATAGTGTCCGCGTTAGTGTCCGTGAGAGTAGCCATAAGAGTAGACGGCATTACAGTATCGATATTATGCCGTTATGCCGCTCTATTGATCTCGGCTTCAGGCCCCGGTCTCTTCGATCTCGGTTCTCTCGGCATCGGCCCAGAGTCCGTCGAGATCGTAGTACGCGCGCGCGCCCTCGGTGAAGACGTGCGCCACAACGTCGCCGTAATCTACCAAAGCCCAGCGTCCCTCCTTAATACCCTCGACCCCAAGAGGCACTTGCCCCTTCTTCTTAAGGCCGTCGGTTATCTCCTCAGCAATGGCGCTGACCTGCCGCTCGGACCCGGCTGAGACGATTACGAGGTAGTCGGCTACAGAGGAAAGTTTCTTGATGCCTAACAGTACTATATCTGTTGCGAGCTTGCCTGAGGCGAGCTTTGCAATGGTGGTTGCCTTGATTTTCGGATACAGGGTACTTCTCCTTTTAAGATAAAGATCAAATTACAGATAGATAACACACGGGGCCTATTGAGCGGGCGCGTCGGCCACGGGTATGTAGAGCCCCTCGGCCTCGATAAACTTCAGCACTTCGGGCTGCAGCAGGTACTCTACCGACGCCCCGACGGAAATGAGTTCCCTGATACGCGTCGAGGAGATGTCGAGCAGCGTGTTGCCGAGATAGGTAACGGTTCTACCTGCCTCATTCCTGTACCCCTCAATCGAAGAATCATACCAGAACTTGCGCGCCAGTTCAACAGGCAGCACCTCGGCTATCTTCTTGACCGCATAGCCGGGCCGGGCCACCACAACAAAGCTTACGAGTTCGAGCAGGGTGTCGTAGTCGCACCACGTGGTTATCTCGTTGAAGGAGTCGGCCCCGACAATGAGGCTTATCTCCAGCCCTTGTGCTCCATCCCTCTTAGAATGAGCGCCCATAAGCTCCTTTACGGTATCTACCGTATAAGAGTAGGCCCCTTCCTTCCCCTGCCGCACCACCTCTATGTCGGAAACCTCGAAGTGCGGATTGGACTCGACAGCCGCAGAGAGCATCTCAAGGCGAACGCCTACAGGCGTGACCTCTTCTCTGGCCTTGTGCGGCGGCGTGGCCGAAGGCATGAAGAGCACGGTAGAGAAGCCGAGGGCCTCGCGTACTTCCTCAGCCAGACGGAGATGTCCGTAGTGAACGGGGTCGAACGTGCCGCCGAAAAGGGCAATTTTCATGATCGCACTAACCTCAGTTTAATTTTTCTCCGCTATAATAAGCCTAACAAGACCTTATTGCTCTTAAAAGCATACTCCACCACAGTCTAAAGACTAAAAAATGCTACTACGTTAATCTTTGGGGTGTCAACGCTTTTATTGCCTTTTAGGGACGCCCCCCTGAGCCAAGCGGAGCCCGAACCGGTTTTGAGGCTTTACCGCTTGACACATTACCGAGAAACAGACTACCCTGACGTATCGCCTGGGTTATCAGGCAAGAAAGGAAGCAACTTTCATGTATAAGATCAGAACCCTTCTCCCGACACTTCTTAAGCCAAAGACTCTTCGCGTTGCCACGCTCACCGTTGCGCTCTTCGCGGCTCTTGCCATCAGTACTTTCAGCCGCGCAGAGGCGAACCCGGCTGAAGCCTACAACGGCCCAACCCCGGCAGAGGCCGTGGCCCTTATAAAGAGTTCCAAGTTCAGCGTCGCCTTCGACGCCTCGCACGGCGAGATATTCTCTCCGGCCGGCACCGGAACGCTTCACTACAGCGATTTCAACAAAGAGTTCGTCGATGCCGGGGCCGCAACCTACATCAGCAAAGAGCCTATTACGGTCGAGACGCTGAGCAAGTACAATACCTACATTATAGCAGGTCCCACACAAGAGTTTACCGAGGCCGAGATCGGTGCTTTCCACCAGTACGTTGCGCACGGCGGCAACCTGCTCGTACTGCTCCACATATCGAGCCCCGTGGCGCGCCTGACCGAGAGCTTCGGCATACTCGTCTCCAACGTAGTTATCTCCGAGGGTGTTGACATCATAAAAGATGAGAGTCAGGACTTCTACGTCACGCGCCTTGCCGACCATCCGGTTACAAAGGGAATACAGAGGCTGGCGGTGTACGGCACATGGGGCCTTATGGCCGAGGCCGACGCCACGAGTCTGGCGAACACCTCGAAAGAGGCATGGGGAGACGCCAACCGCAACAGGACCTTCGACGAAGGCGAGCAGAAGGCTCAGTACACGCTCATTGCGGCAAACAGCAGACGCGGGGCAGGCAACGTATTGGTAGTGGCCGACGACGCGCCATTCGCGAACCTCTTCTACAATACGGCGGAGAACAGAACGCTCGGCAAGAACATAGTAGAGTGGTTCAAAGAGAGCAGCAATCGCTAGGCCTTAACCGGGCCCTTTAACAAGACAGAACCGATTTTAGCAACTTGGCAAACAAGGCTAAGGCTACAATGAGGGCGGCCCCAAAGGGCCGCCCTCATTGTAATGTATAACAGGCTCCGGGTAGCGTATAACAGGCTCCGGGCCAGAGCTTAAAAAACGGCAAAGACAGGCAAAGGCAAATGATAAAAAGAATCTGGGACTTTCTCTCCTCCATAACGCTAACGATCGTGCTAGCGGCCATCATCTGCATAGTGGCGGCCATAGGGTCGCTGATAACGGTTGCCAACTCCCGCTTCTTCTCCGCGCTCGACACCACGGTGCTCTTCCCGCGCCTTTTAGAACTCGGCACAGACGAGCTTCGGCTCACGCTCTGGGTCTGGGCGCTGATCGTACTCACCGCGCTCTTTGCCTTAAACACCTTCGCCTGCACCACCGACAAGGTATACCTGATACTCAAAAACAGGAGGCCCGTTCAGGCGCTCTTTCCGCACATAGTCCACGTAGGCTTTCTTATCGCAGTCTTGGGGCATCTGGTGGGCTCCGTCTGGGGCTTCAAGGCTCCGGGCAACATACTCTACAAAGACGCCGTAGTTCCTGTACCCGAGACTCCGGGCCTTTCGATTCGCTTGGAAGAGTTCGAGGTGCGCCAATCGGGCAACAACCCGCCGGACATGCTGCGGTCTCGCGTTACATTAATAGAAGACGGCAAGGAGATTCTGGCCGACGACATAGAGATAAACTCCCCGCTCATCCACAAGGGCATCGCCTTCTACCATGTCAATCAGGGCTCTACGCCGACGGGCCTCGTGCTCGAATCCGGCGGAGAGTTCCGCGAGGTAGACTTCTACTCCGGCTTTTCTCTCGGAGGAGCAGAGGGGTATGCGCTCGGAGAGATCTTCCCGGACTTTGCGCTCCGCACCGACGGAACTGCTACTTCGCGCTCCGCCCAGTACAACAACCCGTACGTTA
>JADFVP010000086.1 GCA_015222595.1 Pseudomonadota bacterium | reverse complement strand
AGCAAAGAGAGGCCGACAGCCTTCGACGAGTTGATGAAAAATTTGTCACTATAATCACTAACTTAGGCTCGGACAGCGAGGCGATACAAGCCAGCACTACCGTCTCGATCCTCTCTTTTCTCAAACCCGAGTATCAACAATCCCATTACCAGGTATTTATGACGCTGCTTGCCAACCTGAAGGTTCATCACTCTCCAGTAATACATAAATTGCTTCTCAAAAGTTTTGTGAAAGCGTTCCAGTTACATTACCCCTTATTGAAAGAGCAGGACAAGACCTATGGGCTTGATCTTTCCAGCGCATATCTGTATCGCGCAGACTTATCGGGATATGACCTGAGTTACTCTGATCTGGCTTTTGCCAATCTGCAAAATGCCACCCTGAACGGCGCAGAGACAAGTCTGTACCGAGCCCAGGGAATTAAAGCCAACCTGGAGAGCGCATGGCTTTCAGGGGCCAATATGCAGGAAGCGCGGCTCAGGGAGGCAACATTTACAGAGGCAACGCTTCATGGTACAAGGCTTGTTTCAGCACGCCTTGAAGGTGCGATAATGGATGGTGCGCAATTCCAGCAAGCCTCTATGCAAGAGGCACACCTGGAAAAAGCGGATCTTACCGGGGCAAAATTTGAGCAGGCCAACGTTGCCAACACCTTCTTCGCAGGCGCCACCCTGGACGATGAGGCTTTAAAAAGCCTACTCAATACAAAAGATAAAAGCTGGAAGAAGGCGAATTTTGATAGTGATGAACGGGAGAAACTGGAGAGAATGGAGAGATCGCTCTAGGCAATAATATGCCCAGAGACCATACGACATGTCACTTTTAATGCATCCCCGGTTTCCCGACGATGCAAAACATACCCCATGGCCCCGGGCAGTTTAAAGTTACCTAAATCCACAACAAATGTCAAGAACAGTTAAGCCAAAGATAAGCCTTGGTTTACTGAAAGTGTAGAGGCCGCGCACCCTCCCCCTACATTTCCTCGCTCCCCTCCCCCTGTCCCTTCGCTCTTTTTTGGCTCAATAAGGGCGCGAGCAGTACCTTACTCCTTCTTCAACCCGGTAGTGCAATCCACGACAAAGAGATGTATACTAGAGGCATGGAAGAGCCTATTTTTCAACATCTTCTTATACTTATGGTCGTTATCTGGTCCGTTGCAGTGCTGTTGCGCCGCATCGGGCTGCCGACCATACTCGGCGAACTGGTCATGGGGGTCGTGCTCGGCCCGGCGGTGCTCGGGTGGATCACCCCGAGTGAGATCATCGAAATATTGGCCCAGATGGGAATCTTCTTTCTCATGCTCCACACGGGGGTAGAGACCGAGCCGCGCGAATTTTACGCTGCCATGCGCAGCTCTATGGGCATCGCGGTGGTCGGTGCCGTAGTGCCCTTTACGGTCGCGACGCTGGTTGCCACCGCCTTTGGCCTCCCTCCCATTACCGCGCTCCTGGTAGGCTTAGTAATGACCGCAACTGCGGTCGTGATAACGATAAAGACGCTCCGCGATCTTGGGCTTCAGGACACCCGCATGGCGCGCGTCATCATAGCCTCTTCCTCATCGACGACATCTTAACGCTCATACTCTTTAGCCTCGCCCTCGGCATAATGGACAACGGCTCCGTCGACCCTCTCACGCTGCTCCTGTTCGCGGGCAAGACACTCCTGTTCTTCTCGGTTGCTCTCGGCGTTGGGTACTGGCTCTACCCCCTCTTCAAGCATCCGTTTCGCAACCGCAAAGGCAAGGGCTTTACCTTCATCCTTATTGTGGCTCTAGGGTTAGGTCTCTTTGCAGAGGCCCTTGGGCTCCATATTATTCTCGGCGCGTACCTCGCTGGGCTCTTCTTCGAAGAGAAGGTGGCGAGCCGCGAACTGATCCAGAAGGTAGAGGACCGCCTCTACGGCATTGCGTACTCTTTCCTCGGGCCCATCTTCTTTATCTCGCTAGGACTCCACATAACCTTCGACGCGTTAAGGGGACCGAGCCTCTGGTTCATCATCGCCCTTACCGTTACCTGCATAATCGGGCAGACGCTGAGCGCTGGCGGCATGGCCCGGTTAAAGAGGTTTACCTGGGTGGAGTCTCTGGTCGTTGGGGTCGGGATGAGCGGGCGCAGCGGAATGGCCTTTATCCTCGCCTCTTTGCTCCACGGCATGGGAGCCATAGACGCAAAGGTCTTCTCTATTCTGATCTTTACGACCTTCCTTCTCGACCTCTTCACCCCTTTAGGGCTAAAGGGTTGTCACATTTTGCTCAAACGCCAGAAGCGGCCCGAAGTATAGAACCGGAGACGCTAACACCGGACACCAAATAAATAGTTGACGCAACATCGCGACTGCTAGTATACTTATTCGAATTCACTACCACCCACACAAAATTCGCACACTGCTCTAAAGCCTCAAACGGCACACAGAGCGCTACAAGCGGAAACGCTACCAAACCACAAACAACCGAAGGGACATAACAGACGTGACCAGGACTCTCATACTACTTCTATGCCTTATCGGATTTACAGGCTGTGCCGGCAGTTCCCAGTTTCTTACCACTGTCGGCACTATAGAGACCGGCTCCTCCAAGAAGACCGTGGAGGCGATACTCGGCAAGCCGCAGAACATCCAGTCCAAAGAGCCGATCAGAAAGAGAGATGTGGTAACCGAGTGGGCATGGCAGTACTGCTCAAGCAGCATGACCGCCGAGATATACGCCGTAATACGGTTCGAAAAGAACTATGTAACGAACATAGAGACGTATAAAGTTCAGCGTTTAATGCAGTTGAACAAGAGCTGCTCCGACTACTTTAAAGATATAGACTGGAATGCCGCCCCGGCCCCGGAGACCGAAGAGACCGAGTAGCAGACCGACACTTCGGCAATATGTGGAAAACCCCCAAAGGCTATAAAGCCTCCGGGGGTTTTTTTAATATCTCAATTCCACACTCTCTTTCTACTTCCGCGCTCTTTGTCTACCTTCACAAAAGAACGCCGTTACCGATACGGTTACAGCGCAGAACGAATCAGTACGCGTTTCTGTTTATAAGCCCTCTCCAGACCGTCATCAGCATAATCCTCAAGTCGAACCACGGTGACCAGTGCTCTATATAGTAGATATCGTGCTCTACCCTGCGGTTGATGTCGGTATTGCCTCTCCAGCCGTTTACCTGCGCCCAGCCGGTTATGCCCGACTTCACCTTATGCCTCAGCATGTACTTCGGTATCCTCTTTCTAAAATCTTTTATAAAGGCGGGCCGCTCAGGGCGCGGGCCGACAAGAGACATATCACCCTTTAAGACATTGAAGAACTGAGGCAGTTCATCGAGGCTGGTGCTCCTTAAGATTCGCCCGACCAGAGTGCGCCTCGAATCCTTCTCGACCGCCCATACCGCACCGGTCTCAGCCTCGGCATCGGCTCGCATCGACCGGAACTTATACATATTGAAGGTCTCGCCGCCTATGCCCATCCTCTCCTGGATATAGAGCACCGGTCCGGGCGACGTAAGTTTTATTAATGCTGCAACTACGAGCATAACAGGACAAGAGAGCAGTATCAGGATGAGAGAGAAGAGAACGTCGGCTACGCGCTTGATGACCAGGTTCCAGCCGTAAAGGCTCGACCCCTGAAGTTTCAAAAGCGGAAGACCGCAGAACTCATCGATGCCGCCGCTAAGAGTTACAAACTCGAGAAGCGCCGGAATGACATTTATATCGACCATCTCGTCACCAACGCTCAAGAGCACCCGCTCCACCTTGGTTTGCTCCTCCCACGCAAGCGCAATAAAGAGGCTGTCGATCTTCCTCTCTCTTATTATGGCGCCTAGCTCTCCATAGGCGCCTATGACCTTAACGCCTTCGACCTCCGTGCCTACCTCGGCAGAGTCAACAGAGATCACACCGTCGAGCACTATGCCCACCTGCGGGTAGTCGTCAAGATTGGCGATAAAGTTCCTGGCCGTAGCACCGGTGCCGACCACAAGCGCATGCTTCTGATTATACCCTCTGCGCCTGATATAGCGGAGAAACTCGCGAAAGAGCACCCGCTCTACACTCAGCGCAACTACTGATATGATTGTGAAAAGTATAAAGACCAACCGCGAGAACTCGTACTGCCTGAAGAAGTAGGTCAGAACGACAAGGAGCAGCGCAGAGAGTATGCAGGCCTTTGCTAAGTCCAGCACCTCGATAGCACGCGAAGTCGCACGCTTGGGACGGTAGAGGCCGAAGGCCTTGAAGACAAAGGCCCAGATAACGTAGATCGGAATGAGCACGACCATATAGGTCGCAAAGTCCGCCACGCCCTTATGCGTTGGTATCAGGCCGCTTATAAATCGGAGATGGTACGAGACGAACCACGCCGCCGTTATAACGCTCAGGTCCGCTATAAAGAGCAGGTTCTCAAAAAATTTACTGTTCTGCTTCAGCACTACCGTTCTTCCTTTAACGTACGAGCGAACTCTTCTCTCTTAAGAGTGATAAACTCCCTGATACTCTCTGTAAATCTAACGGAGTCGAACTCAAGCGCATGGGCCCTTATGGCCGCCGGGTCGAAGAGTGAGCTACACCGCTCAAACTCTTCTACCGCCTTTGTCAACGCCTCTGGGGTCTGAGAGCCGAAGAAGAGGCCGGTCGGCGCTGCGGCTTCTCCCTCTCTTTTTCCTGTGCCGCCGGGCGGGACAACCGTCTCTAGAGCCCCGCCCTTTGCGAATGCCAGCACAGGGGTTCCGCTCGCCATGGCCTCGACAGGCACTATACCGAAGTCCTCTTCGCCCGGAAAGAGCAGCGCTGCGGCTTCACGGTAGTACTGCGCTATCTCTTCGTTCGACTTCCAACCGAGAAATTCGACATTGGGCCCTGCCGCGCTCTTGAGCTTCGCCCCCTCGGGCCCCGACCCGATTACGACCAACCTCCGCCCGGTTTGGCCCATGTTAGTAAAGGCCTCTACAGCGACGTCTACCCTCTTGTACGGCACAAGAGCTGAAACGACCAGGTAGAACGGGTCGCAGCCCGACCCCTTGCCAGCTCTTTTTATTTTACCTTCTACCGTACCGTCGGCCAGCCCGAAGCGGCTGCAGTTTACCGGTGGGTAGATTACGGTAGACTCTCTATTATAACACCTCTTGATTCTTGCAGCCACGTACCTTGAGTTTGCTATGAACCAGTCGACCCCCTCGCTTGACGCTACGTCCCACGCCCTTAACCTCGGAGCCGCAATCGATGCTGCGAGCCTAACGCCGAGCGAGGCGCGGCCCGGGCCGAAGTAGTCGTCGTAACGGTCCCATATATAGCGCATCGGTGTATGGATATACGAAATGTGCACCACGCCGGACGGCACGCGCACCCCCTTTGCTACACAGTGAGAGCTGGAGAGAACAAGGTCGTAGCCGCTAAGGTCGAAGCTCCGAATCGCTCTTGGAAAGAGCGGCAGGTACATGCGGTATCGGCGCTCAACAAAGGGAAGTCTCTGAATGAACGAAGTGACTATCTTTC
Organism: Pseudomonadota bacterium; assembly: GCA_015222595.1. Lineage (GTDB taxonomy): Bacteria > Desulfobacterota > GWC2-55-46 > GWC2-55-46 > JADFVP01 > JADFVP01. The sequence goes on along the minus strand of JADFVP010000086.1, from coordinate 6,067 downwards.
TGTCGGTAATAGTACCGGAGACGGTGGACGGGGTGTGGAGCAACGTATAGAGATCGGCGTTCGGGTAGAGTTCGCAGAACGCTTCCAGGACCGCCTCTCCGCCCCTCATTCCAGTAAGCCAATCGTGAACAAGAGCTACCTTCATAGAACTGAGCCCGTTTCATTCATGCAAATCATACCGTCGAGTCGTAAACCATTTAAGAAAAGAGTCAGGGCAGCAACCAATAAGTAAAAAAGACGACGCAATAGAGTGCGGTGGAAAAGAGCCGCAATCTCATCCTAAGCGGAGCCAACCGAACAGCTCGCGCCTACTAACGCCGCCAAAAAGAAGTACAAAGAACGTGTAGGCGATTATACCGACTATAACCTGCAAAAGCAAATTCGGCAGATACCATACCACTCCGGCCATTACCACAGAGGCGGCTGCAACTCTCACCATCTCTCCGGCCATAACTCCGGGGCGCACTCCGAGCCCGACCCTCGCGCCCATTACGGCCCCGACTACAAGTCCCAAAGCCTCCGAGAGAGCGAGTGCCGCACAGGCGCCCGCAAGGCCCCAGCGTGGAATAAGTAGCGCCGAGAGGAGAACAGTAGAGAGCGCGACAACGAGATAGAGCCAGAAGCTGAGCCTCTGAAAAGCAACGGCATTGAACGTAAAGCGCAGTACGGTATTGAAGAAGGCGAAGAAGGTGGCCCAAATGAGCACGGCAAGGGCTAACGAGGCAGGTGAGAAGCTCTCTCCTCCGACCAGCGTTGCAACGTTGGGCGCAACCGCCATGGTGCCGAGCGCGAGCGGAAAGGCTGCGAGCGATACATACTTTATCGCCCGCCCGAAGAGCGCAGCCACCCTCTCCATGCCCCCGTCTTCTGCGTGCGCCGTAGCCATAAGAGGCAGCAGCGAATGCCCAATCGCCTCTGGAATAACACGAAGGGAAGTGGTCAGTCTGAACGCGAGCGCATAGTAGGCGAGAGACTCTGCCCCGGAGTATCGAAAGAGCATGAGCGCGCCAACGGCAAGGTAGACAGTTATCATAAAGTTAGAGGCCGCGATCGGCGCGGCCTCTCGAAGAACCTCTACAGGCCCCACGCCGCCGGGCGCAAGGGTAGGCACAATCTCTTTGAAGGAGAGAACTGCGAGCAGGATAAAGCCCGGCAGGTTACTTACGACGTAGAGGGCGAGTATTACCGCCACCGAGCTTGAGTGCGATACGGCTACTATTACAAGCAGCAACCCGATTAGCTCGGAACCTATTCCGATGAGCGCGGGAGTGCGCATCTTAAGAGAAGCCCTGAACGGCACTTCTAGTATCCAACGGAAGGTAATATCTCTGAACGATATAAGAAGGCTGGCCGAAGCGATACAGATCAAGAGCCTGATGTCTGGATCGAGCCCGAATAGCGTTGCCCCGACACAGGCAAGCAGTATTGCAACGCCTGTGGAGACGAGCCCTATGGCAAGCCCGACCCCCTGCGCCTTACTTGAATCGGCCCTGCCACCGCTTGCATTGACATACCTGATTAATACGGGTGTAAGACCGAGTTCTGTAAGCGAACTGAAGAAGAGCACGAAGAAGAGGGCGTAAGAGAAAGAGCCGAAACCCTCGGCGCCGAGCGCGCGGGTAAGAACGACGAGCAGCACGATGCTCGAAACCTTATTGACCCCGCTTGCCGCGAGAATCCAAAGCGAATTACCTGCTGCCTTCGATAAATTCATAGACCTTTGTTCCCTCGAAACTCTTAACCAGTCTCAATCTATCTTTCACCAAAGCCAGATCAGGCACCTTACCGTCGTTATACTCCACAGGAAAGAGCTTCTCTCTAGGCGGGGTTGTAACCCAGTCGAGCGGCACGGTCTCGTTGCCGTTTATATACTTGTCCTCATGCACCAGAACGTACCTGACGCCAATCTCGGCAAGCTTGTCCACCGCTTCGGGGTTAGAAATATCGATAACCTCTTTTCGAAACTCATCTGCCGGAGTCCCTGCTGCGGCGCCGTTAACAAGGTATTTTTTATGTATCCTCTGGTTGAAAAAGTACTCGTACGTAGTATACGGATCGTCCCCGGAACCGAGCGGGTACTCTACGATCGGGAACTGGTCCGGGGCTGCGGCCAGCCACTTATAGACCTCGGGCTCTTTTACTTTGGTAAGCCTGTGGGGCGGAAACTCAACGAACTCGACCAATAACACAAGAGATAGCACGGATAAGAAGACAACCCTCCACTTTCTGGTATTGATCCTGTCCAGAATATCTCTTAACCCGAATGCTGCCAGCACACAGGCGCCCAGAAGAACTATGGCCCCGATCCTTGCATATACCCTAAAGACAGGGAGTATCTTAAAAAGAAAGTACTGTGGGAGATAGAGCTTATATTCGGCAAAAACCTCCCTTGTCTGGTAGTCGACACTATACTCGCCGAGCGGTATATAGGGTGGCGCAGAGAGTACGAGAGCAGCAACTGCAAACACAAAAAAGAGGTATATGTTGCGCCTGTCCCTCTTGTCACTACCCAGCCGCCCCGCATGGCGTACGGCACGGTAGAGCGCATACCCGCCAAGGATCATAATACTGTACCCGAGGTAGAGCGTGTGGGTCGTATACCTGTGCCCTTTTAACGGCCCTAGCCCGAAGTCCGGCACCAGCCACCCTAAAAAGAGATTGTATTTAGATGGCAACAGGTAATCCAATGGCTTTGCTGAAAAGACAAACAGGTCATAAAAGTTTCTACTGTAGAGGCCTTGTACATACGCGCCTTTATCACCGTGCGCAGATACAACACCCTTTAGCAGTGGATAGACCATGGGGAAGATAACTAAAAGAAATACCAAAAAAGCAAGAACGGAAAGCTTCAAAAAGGAATAGCTCAGTATATTAGATCTCTTCTCACTGTCGAGCAGATACGCAACAATAAGCACCAGGCTCAGTATTGCCAGAAAGTAGGCGTAATAGGCGTTATCAATAAAGAGCATCCCCCAGAACAGACCCAATAGCAGCGCATACTTGTACCTGACTTCGTCGAGCAGCCTTAATAAGAACAGGACCACCAGGGGGACGAAATAGACGTTGGCAAGGTGAGCCATATTATGAATCGTATGAAAAGGAGAGAAGGCATAAACCAGCCCTATAAATGCACTGGCAGTTCTGTGTCTGGTGAGGTGATAAAGGAGCAGGTACGTTGTAGTAGCCAGAACAGGGAAACTGACCAGCCTCAGGATATTGTGAGCGACCACCTCATTTGCAAAATAGGTCAGAAGAAAACCGACGGTCTCGGTTAAGTACGAAATATGGTAACTGGAAAAATCCTGACCAAACGGATATGCCAGATAAGTGTGGACCCTTAAAGAGAGTTCGGAGAGGTAACTGAATTTGAACCACCAGAGATACCACATGCCACCAAGAGCATCCCATGGGAAACCATAAAACATTCCTGATAGATCTGTTATCAAGGGATATGTATAGATAATGGCTAGAACAGCAGCTAGACAAAAATAGAATACTTCAAATAGTGGCATACACATTCTCATCAGCTATAATTAGCTATCATTCCTTCTCTTCTCTATCCCCGTACCTTATCAACCGATAAACCCCTACGGCAACCCCTAGCACCAAAAGTAAATATGCAACGCCTGCCAGTACTTCTACATGCTTTTCTCCATGAACTAACAACAGCAAGGCGCACACCACAAGCAATACTGTAAAAGCAATAATGAATTTAGATGACAGATCGCTTTCTTTGAAGTACTCCGCTATCTTTGCTTTTCTCCTGTGCCAATTACTACTTGCAGTTGGCGCGGCGTCATTGTCTGAGCATACTGCGGTATCCGCAACAAAAAATCTATTAACCACACCAATTATAATTAATAGTATAGCAATGTACATGGCAGAGAGGTTCAGGGCAACTAAAACACTAATACCTCTTGAAAAGAAAAGTATGTTCATAAGCAGAACATATACCGCGACGATTATGCCGTATTGCCTGACGGTCAAGAGAATATTACCCGCCTTCCTGCCGAGCACACCACAAAGAACATACAAAATTACGAAAATCAGGATTCCCCACGGGAAAGTGCCTTTAATGGAATCCTTAACGGCGACCGTAAGCGAAGCAGACTCTTGCAGAATATCTTTGTACGAATTATAACCGAGCGCAAGGGAGCTCCATATAAGAATGAAGTGAAGCACTCCCCCCCAGACCAGGCGAATTCTATCGAAACAGATCTCTTTTATTCTCTGCACCCGCTTCTCGCCCTCCGCTTCACTAATCCATACCCTAAGTAGATCAAACACCCAAAGAGAGCTGTCACAGTAATCAGCAAACCTATCTCGAACAACCGTTGAGGTTTATACTCCAGGATAATTATAAAATCCTGCATGCCCTCAACTCCAGGCTCCAAAACCTGCCCCCCGGACTGCATGACCGGTACTCTCCACCCGTTTGCATATCCGTTTACGACAAAGTGGTCCTCGATCTCAATCCTTTTTCCACTGTCACCCCATGCACTCAAAAGTGCCGACCATGGCTCGGACTTACTGTCCTCTCTGCCTGCCTCATTCGCCTCACTCTCGCTTGTCGCCTGCCCCAGTCTCACATACGCCTTCCAGCCTTCATTAAAACTCTCATTAAAGACAAGTGTGAAGGCCCCCATCGCTTCTTTTATATCTACTACGTAACGCGTCGGGTTTACCTTTTTAAATGCTATGCCTGGCGGTTCATAACTTCCGGCTTCTGACTGCTGATCACTGACAGGTTTAATATAGACCGACTTAACTTCGAGCGCTCCAGGCTCATTCACACCTAGTATGTGCTGCCCTTCTTCCAGATATACCTTTCCCTTAAGCGAGTATGCCTCAATCTTCTGGTCTATCTCTTGCCCGCTAAACTTTATCTCTTTACTGTCCAGCCTTACAGTGGGCATATTAGAAAAACTCTTTATGTTCGCAATCTGCGGCAGCACGGTATCTTTATAAACAGGAGCCTTGAAGTAAAACTCGTACTCTTTCTCCTTCGCACTATTTTCCGGCAGCCTTCCCACAAGTACAAACTTAAGCTCAACCGGTGCGGCTTCGCCGGGAAAAAATCCTTTCAACTCGTCAACCCCGAAAACAAACTTTTTAAAACCAGGGAACCTTGAGCTATCCTGTATCCATTCCTTCGGCATATAGTACAATACATAGTCGGAACTGCCGGGAAGTACGCTACTTGGAAGATTGATAAGCACCTTACCGGCTTCAACATAAACCTGCTCCTGTGCAATATGAAAATCTTTACCTGGTGCCATCGCAAGCGGCTTGCCATTCCTTAAGATAATGACATTACTGACCCCGGCCTGCGTCGTATACTCGACATGAAAGTCCTCTGCAATTTTCGCTTCATGAAGAAGCATAGGCTCCTTCATATCTCTCGTAACAAGGTTCCATTTAAACAGCGGAACTCGCCTGCCAACAGGCACAAACTCATTCGCTCTTCCATTTCCTGAAGTGTCGTAACCTGCCCACACGCGTATATGTTGAACATCCTTGTCTACGACCTTAAAGGGAACCTCTACAATACTGCATGACCGATCCTGCAATCGTGAACTCAAAGGTATAGTAAATTCCGTACTTTTATAAATACCCTTACTTCCACCCAATGCGACCGGAACCAATAAGTCTTTTCTCTTCTGATCCATGAAGTAGGCAGACTTTCCCGACAACTTGAGTTTTTCAAAGTTGTCCTCAAATACTGTAACTACAGAGCCTTCATTTGAAGAAACCTGCATCCCTTTAACATAATAACTATACCTACCCTCCTTTATCGCCTCAGACAGATCCACACCCCACCTCTTGTGTGGAAAGAGATCGACCCCTACCAACTTCTCGTTGCCGGTTACTGCGCCTGGAAAGATATTGCCGACCTCCCTTAAGAGGTCTATCTCAAACCTGTTCATACCAGAAACGGAACCCGGCAGGGTCCTTACAAAATAGATCTCCTCATCGTCATCACCACCAGGATCGATCCGAAATCCCACATCCATCGACTGAACCTGGTTGTCAAGCCATGCATACTTCAAAGTAAATAGCGGATAGT
>JADFVP010000085.1 GCA_015222595.1 Pseudomonadota bacterium | reverse complement strand
CTGAAGCGCTCTCTTGACCTCCGCTACCGCCTTCTTATACTTGCCCTGCTCCATGTAGAGCCAGCCGAGGTTGTTACGATAGATACCGCTTTCGGGCTCCAGCTTTATCGCCTTCAGGTATGCCTCTTTTGCAGGGGCGAACCGGCCAAGTTTCAGGTTGAGGTTCGCATAGGCAAAGTACGCTCGTGGGCTGCTCTTGTCCGCTGCAATCGCTATGCGGTACCGCTCAAGCGCTGAGTCTATCTCGCCCTTCGACTCGTAGACCCCGGCCAGTTCAAGGTGCTCCGCCGGGGTTATCTGCTCTATGGCGCTCTTCGGAGCATGGGCGCACGAAAGAACAAAGAGCAAGAGGCACGCCAGAAGCACGCCAAAGAAAGGGCCGCTGCCGCAAACGTACCCAGACCCTTGCTTTGTTGAAGCATTTTTAAAAAAGTTCATAACCAAATTCATAACGATAGATTTTTTTCTATAGTCACATTTATCAAATAATTCTTTTATGCAAAGAGGCTACCGGTCGACACTGTCGGACAGAGGGCCTCCGGTAACCAAAAGCGTCGAGTACCCTGTTTTCCTCCACGCCGACTCTAACTCTGTGTAACCGTAGACCCTGTCTCTATCGAGCCCAGAGTGCGCCACGACCGCCTGCTCGGCGTCAGAGTAACCGGTCACTACTATATAGTGGCCGACCGGATAGATGTCGAGCCCGAGGTTTATAAAAAGTATGAGCGGTCTGCCGCTCTTAAGCCTCTGCTTCAAATCTTCGAAAGAGCCGACGTAGACCTCGGCGTTAAAACCGGCCGCGCGCGCGTAAGCGAGCATATCGGGCAGTAACGCTCCCTTTAGCTTCTCTCTATAGACCGCTCTGGAGATGTCCTCAAACAACCGTGCATCAGTTGCCCCGCCTGTGCCTCCGAGAAACCGTACTACGCTTGCAAGAACAGCAGGGCCGCACATCTGCGACCGGTCCGGAAAGAACGGAACACCCTCTATATAGGCGCCGCTCTCTGGAGTGGCACGAATGGACTCCACCACCCCAACGGAACCGACGGGGGCGCAGCCTGAGAACAGACCGGCAAGAGAGACAAAGAGTAAAGCCAGAACGGCTCTTTTAAGAGGCACGACCAAAGACCCTCCTGCACTCGCAGGCCAAATAAAGAGAGCAAGCAAAAAAAACGGGCCGGAGTCAATGAAGAAGCACCGGCCCGCACTCTAACTATTGTCACGCTCTTGCTAACGAAGAGCCGAAACTACTTGCCGAGACTACTTGCCAAAACTACTTAATAATTATCTTGCGATCCGTCATCTTGAGCGCAACGAGCACAAGCAGCAGTATTATAAGTATCGCGCCAATCCCGCTGACAAGCCCTCCTCCGGGATTGAGGGATTCTAGCTGAGAGGCGAAGTGGTGCAGGTCTGCGTCCGTCAGGCTCTCGAGCCTTTCGGTCACCTCATCGGTAGAAAGCCCAAGGTCAGAGAGCCTCTTGGCCACTATCTTCGACTCCAGAGTGCGCTGAACCGTCTCCAAGTCTTGGGCCCTGTCGTTCGAAATCTCCGTGTCGGTTCCGCTAACAAGTTCAGCACCGACCATATATGCCAGACTACGGGCCGGCACAGCCCCTATGCAGAGAACGGCCAATGCAAGCACAATGGCAATCTGTTTAAAATACCAACTCTTAACCCAGTTCATAATAGACTTCTCCCCCCCTATTTTGTACTGTTTTTTTGAACTCTTACAGAGTATTACCGCACACCCGGCATTTGAAACCGGGCGCCAAATATCTGCAGCATTATAGTGCTTCTCTTATAGAACAAATGGCCCGCTTAGTCAATAGCGCATAAGGGGGCTGTTGTACGCATACTGTGCCTCTTGCAAAGCTATGCGCATAAGTGCTATATTGCACCCATGCGAATTGCTAACGAAATAGTAGACAAGATCGCCGGACTGGTACTCCAACGGCTGAAAAACAAGGAACTCGTTCTCTTCAAAGCAGAGGAAGTAAAGGTTCGCGCAAGGATCGAGGCGGCTATACTTGCAGACTTGAGGGCCGAGGACGCGCTCGACGCCGAGGTAGAGGGCATGCTGAGATCCCACTCCGAGGAACTCGACTCTGAGGGCGCGGACTACAGAAAGCTCTTCAGCATGATAAAAGGCCGGCTGGTAAGAGAGAGGGAGCTTATAATATGAGACTCTCCGAAGACAGAATTTCTCATATCTCCCACCTTATCTTCGACGGAATCTGGGACGACGACCTCGTTGACTTTACCGACGACAACAAAGCCCTAAAAGAGATCAAGGACGTCATCACCTCCTTCTTCGCAGTGGAAGAGCGCGCCGAGGATGCAGCGCGCACCAAGATCCGCTCTCTGTCGCGCCACATACCCGAAGGCAGCCGCGAATGGGAGATCATGTACAAGAAGTACTTTGAAGAGGAACTCGCAAAGACCAAATAGTTCGCTTGAGCCCCAGTACGGCCCTCCTTTTACCCCCAAAAAAACTCCACTTAGAAGCCAAGGCCTGCTCCATTCCTGTTCGGCCAAATAACGGCTCTATATTTTTGCGTCCGTTTAACGTAAAATACCACAATGGACTCTACTACAACATTCACCGCCTATACGCTTCTGATACCACCCGTAGCCGGAGCGGCAATAGGGTGGCTCACTAACTACGTCGCTATCAAGCTTCTCTTTAGGCCCCATACGCCTGTCTCCATCTTCGGCATAAAGTTTCAGGGTATAATCCCCAAACGGCGCCGCGAGATAGCTCGTTCCATTGCAAAGTCGATTGAGCGCGAGGTCCTCTCCTCAGAAGATATTGCCGAGCTGCTAAACACCATCGAGTGGAAGAAAGAGGTCGAGCATATTATGGAAGACCTCGTCGAGCACCGGCTCACCTCCAACCGCCTCAGCAAACTCCCGCTGGTCGGGCTCGTAACGGAGAACCTGAGCTACCATCTTAAGTACCTGCTGACAAAAGAGGTGCTTAAACAGATTGATAGGAAGAAGGGCGACATTGCGACCAAGTTCAAAGAGAACCTCGACCTCAAGAACTTGATGGTCTCCAAGATAGACAAGCTCGACCTCATGAGCTTCGAGGGACTCCTGACCGACTTTATCTCCAAAGAGCTGAAGCACCTTGAGTATCTCGGCGGCCTCATGGGACTTCTGATCGGCATAGTGCAGTCGATACTCTTCTACTTCGTGCTCTAACTTCTTTAAAAGAACGGACTGGAGAAAAAGTGAAAAATGTTTTGACCATAGCGGGCTTCGACCCGTCCGGCTGGGCGGGCGTTAGCGCTGATCTCAAGACCTTTGCAGATCTCGGCGTAGACGGCGCGGGAGCCGTTACCGCGCTGACCGCACAGAACAAAAGCAGGGTAACGGGTGTGGAGCCGGTAAGTCCAAAGTTCATCAGGAAAGAGATAACGACGCTGCTGGAGACAACGCGCTTCGACGCTGTTAAAATTGGGATGCTCGGAGACTCTGCAGTGGCTGCCATGCTAAGACGGTTATTTAAGAAAGTCGGATTTGAAAATGTCGTTCTCGACCCCGTGCTTCGGGCGACTTCGGGCCCAAGGCTACTGGACGCTGGCGGGCTGTCTGAACTAAAGAGGTTGCTGCCTGCGGTGCGAGTCGTTACGCCCAATATTGATGAGGCCGAGGCCCTTGCGGGAATAAAGATAACAGGCATTGCCGATATGGAGAGTGCTGCTAGGAAGATCCACGCGCTCGGAGCAAAGACGGTTCTCGTTACCGGCGGGCATCTTGCGGGCGCTCCTGTTGACGTGCTCTACGACTCTAAAGGCTTCACGCATTTCAAGGGGGTGCGCCTGAAGGGCAGGCCGGAACGGTTTCACGGCACGGGCTGTATTCTCTCTTCGGCTCTTGCCGCTTACCTTGCGCGCGGCCAATCCGTAAAGAGCGCGACAAAAGCAGCACAGAAGTATCTTATAGAGACGATCAAAGCGAGAAAGTAGTGCTGCGGCCCAAGAAGAACTTTTTAATAACGCATAAAATTCTGCGCTCTTAGAGCTTTATTGAGACAGACAGAACTACGCGCTTTATAAAAATCCTTTTTCGCGTGCGCTCAGGTGCTCCTCGTCAGAGGTTATTATGTAGTCGTGCACGGCAATGTCGAGCGTACCAGCTGCCGTGGCTACCGCCTTGACTGCCGCAAGCTCCTCTTCCTCCGGGCGCTTTGGAACCTTTGCATTTTTCGAGAGCGTGCGGACAAAGATTATAGACTTGGCGTTGCGCTCTATTGCCGACTCTATAATTGCCTTTGGAGTTATCGACCCCGCTTGGCCGTACGCCGTCGCTGCCTCCTCCACATAAAGCACTTCGTTCTTGGTATTGAGGTAGAGCGTGCTCACAGAGCCCGTAGCCGGTGCGATATTTTTAGCCGCAGCCACCGCATCTTCAGCCGAAGAGACCTTCTGTCTCATCTCGGGCCGCGCGCCCAGATACTCTTTTGTCAGCGGTTTCAAGAGCGTAAGGAGCGTGGCCGCATTCTCGCCGACTCCGTCCACCTCCATAAGTTCGCCCCTCGTGGCCTCAAAGAGCTTGCAGAGCGTGCCGAACCTGCTAAGAAGCGACTTGGCGAGCGGCTTGACGTCTCTGCGCGCAATGGCGTAGGTGAGCAGAAGCTCAACCACCTCGTAGTCGTGAAACCCATTGAGCCGGTTCTTTGAAAAGCGTTCCCTGAGCCTGCCCCTGTGGCCCGCAGCCGTTCCAGTCGCCATACAGTACACCCCTAAAGAATTTTACCCTGTCTGAAGGGCCCGTTCCAGAACTCGCCCTTCTTGACCTTGTCTGTCAATATTTCTTTCAAAGAGTAAGTTGCAACAACTTTTATACCGTTGTAGTCATAATGCCGGTTTCTAGAAACCGCACCGGGCAGCACGCCAACGGTAGCGCCCAAGACAGCCTCTGCCGCAGAGCCAAAAAGCAGCAGCACCTTCGGTCTCAGCACCGAGACCTCTTCGAGGAGGTACGGTAGACAGGCTGCGACCTCGATAGGGGTCGAGGCGGAATCCGGTACATCCGGGCTCGAACACCGGGTGACAAAGCTAAGACAGACGTCGTCAACTGCGAGCCTTAGACCCTTGGTTATTATCTCTTTTAAGAACTCGCCCTCCTGGCCTGTGTAGGCATCCGTGGACTCACTCTCAGGCCTATTCTCTGAGTCAAAAGGCGCAAAGGGCCTATCGACCACAATAAAGAGCCCGGAGCTTCCGGTTCCTGCCACTGTGCCGACAGAAGTGCGCGACTCCGAGAGGTCACACTTGGTGCACCCCTCTATCTCGGCCTTTATCTCACCCAAAGACCTCTTGGAAATCAGGCACTCATCTATGCCTGAAGAGGAGTACAGTTCGAGTTTCGCCCTCAGCTCTCGCGCTAACTCCGCCGCCTCGTTACTCATCACAATGTACCTCGCTTTACTTCACCAGAGCGTTGCGTTACAATTAAAATATGTTGAGCCTACGTAACATACTCTTAGTTACCGTACCGGCCCTTCTGCTCTTCTGCCTGCCGGACACGGCCCTTGCGTGGGGCCCTGCCACGCACCTTGAAATCGGCCACACGATCATATCCAATATCTTGTCCGGCGGAGCGACCATCAACGGGCCGCTCGGAGCGCTCATTTCGCGCTACCCGCAAGACTTTCTCTACGGCAACATCTCAGCCGACATAGTGGTCGGCAAGAACATGGTCGAAGAGCTGAAGCACTGCCATAACTGGAAGTTCGGCTTTGCTCTTAGAAAAGAGGCCGACTCAGACCCCCAGCGCGCCTTTGCCCTCGGCTACCTCTGCCACCTCGGAGCCGACACCATCGCCCATAACCACTTCATACCCGAGATGATGATCCGCTCATTCTCTACCCGAACACTCAGACATATCTACTGGGAGATGCGTTTCGACGCTCTGGCCGATAAGCACATCTGGCAGCTGCCGGACATGATAGCCCGCAAGGTTCATGTCGAGAACGACCGCCTGCTCGACGCTATGATAGAGGAGGCGCCGCTTCCGTTTAAGACCAACAAGAGGATCTTTTCAAGCATGCTGAACCTGCAACGCGTAGCGCAGTGGCGCAAGATGATATCCGCCCTCTCGGTCCGCTCAAAGTGGAAACTCGAAAGAGAGTTCAGAGACGAGTACTTCGCTCTGGCGCTCGAAGCCGCAACCGAGGTTCTTGTTAAAGGCGAGCAGGCCAAGGCCGCAAAGAAAGACCCGACCGGCAAGCATGCCCTCAATACGGCGCTCTTTCTAAGAAAAAAACTGAAGAAGGCAAAACTGGCGGGTGGTGACTGGGAAAGTGCAATGGCCAATGCGATCGGTCTCGTTCAGGTCTGAACTGAGCCCCGAAGCGCGACCGCACGGTCGAGTATCTTCTCTGCAACGCGCTCTTTATCCATGGGTGCGAACTCCTCTACGCCTCCTGAAGAGTCGAGTATCGTTACTCTGTTTTGCTCGGAATCTATCCCCGACACCCCGTTGGCAACCACCATGTCGAGCCCCTTCTCTTTGAGCTTCTTGCTAGCGTTCTCCACCAGGTTCTCAGTCTCAAGAGCAAAGCCGACCAGAAGCTGACCGGTGCGCTCTGCGCCCATGCTCTTAAGCACGTCTTTGGTCCGGGCCATCTCAACCGTCATTTTAGCGCCACTCTTCTTTATCTTCTCTCGCGCGGCATTAACCGGTGCGTAGTCCGCAACTGCTGCTGCCATTACTACGAGCGTGGAGTCTCGGTATCGCTCCATGCACGCCTCGTGCATTTCTTCAGCCGTTGTAACCCCTATGTGTCTAACCCCTGTCGGCACGGCCAGGTCGGTCGGGCCGCTAATGAGCAGAACCTCTGCGCCTCGTTTCTTGGCTGCAGCCGCTATGGCGTAACCCATGCGCCCCGATGAACGGTTGGAGACGTACCTGACCGGGTCTATTGCCTCGCGTGTCGGGCCGGCTGTAACTAGCACTCTCTCGCCCGCAAGGTCGTGCTCCGCGCCAGCCTTTGCGCCCGTCTTTGCTTCGGCCCCTGACTCCCCAATATTACCAAGCGTCTCGAGAGCCGCGTCGAAAATAACAGCAACGTCGGCGAGCTTACCCTTACCCTCGGTTCCGCACGCAAGCTCACCTCTGGCGGGCTCGACAAAATGAAAACCTAGCCCGGAGAGCCTCCTTATATTAGCCTGCAGTATCGGGCTCTCCCACATAGCGGTATTCATTGCAGGGGCGAAGAGAACCGGCACGGTAGCGGCGGCGATTATGGTCGAGAGCAGATCGTCGGCGGTTCCCGCGGCGGCCTTGGCTATAATGTTGGCCGT
>JADFVP010000084.1 GCA_015222595.1 Pseudomonadota bacterium | reverse complement strand
TTAAGCGCGCGGTATGCGGTCTCTACTCCCGAGATGGTTGCCGCAGAGTTCTCGAATGCCGAGTGGATCCACGGAATTCTCCATGAGGAGTACGGGTAGATAGTCGTGCCGACCTCTAGGCAGCCTGTGGCTGTGGATGCCACCAGTTCCGCGTCGGTCGATCTCAGTACAAGCCTCACTATAGGCGGTATGCCACATCCGGCACAGAGCCGGTGGCCGCCTGTGAAGAGTTCTTTCTTCTGTGCCAGTTCTTTAAGATTAGCCATTTCAAATACCTCGTATCGTTAGCCCATTGGCATTTTTTGCCATGCGGCGTTCAGTTCAAGTCAGACCTTTTAGATCGTTATGTACTTGGTTGTATCTTCAACGGTGCCGGTCTCCACTATCTTCAAGAGCTCCTCGAAGACGCTTCTGGCATCCGAGACCTTGTAGTCGCGGCCACCTAGCCCGTAGATCCTGCTAATTACCTTCGGCCTGTTTTCGAGGTCGTAGATAGAAGAGCGCACCTCGTTAAAGAGCGGCCCCCCGAAGTCGTTGAAAGAGTCTACCCTGTCGAGGCAGGCAACGGCCTTCAGGCCGTTAAGAGCCTCTGCAATCTCGGCATGCGGCAGGGGTCTGAAGAGCCTTATTCTCATCACTCCTACCTTATGGCCCTCTTTCCTCAACTCATCGACCGCAACCCTCGTGGTACCTGTTGCCGAGTTGAAGATGACTATCGCAACGTCGGCATCGTCGAGCTTGTAGGAGTCGATAAGACCGTACTCGCGCCCAAACTTCTTGGCGAACTCGGCAGAGACCTCTTCGACCACCTTCTTTGCTCCGCTCATCGCCTCAGACTGCTGCTTCTTGAAGACCATGTAAGAGTCGGGCAGCGACATAGCGCCGTAGGTCGTCGGAAGTTCCGACTCCTTGAGCAGCGACACCTCCGGCTCGTACTCGCCGACAAACGCCTGAACGTCGGCGTCTTCTATCGTATCCATATTCTCAATGGCGTGGCTCGTGATAAAACCGTCGAGGCAGACCATGACCGGAAGCTTGACCTTCTCGGCAATTCTTACCGCCATAAAGACGTTATCGTAAGACTCCTGCACCGTCTCGGAGTAAAGCTGTACCCAGCCCGAGTCGCGCGCGCCCATTGAGTCCGAGTGGTCGCAGTGGATATTAATCGGAGCTGCGAGCGCCCTGTTGACGTTCGTCATGACTATCGGAAGCCTCATTCCTGAAGCGATGTAGAGCATCTCCCACATAAGGGCGAGCCCCTGTGCCGAGGTGGCGGTCATAACGCGCGCTCCGGCTGCCGCAGCGCCTATTCCCGCACTCATTGCAGAGTGCTCGGACTCGACGGTAATAAGCTCCGTATCTACTTCGCCGTCTGCGACATAGGACGAAAAGGTCTCTATAACCGCAGTGGACGGTGTTATCGGGTAGGCCGGACAGACATCCGGGTTTATCTGTTTCATGGCAAGGGCAACGGCCGAGTTACCGGTCAGTCCCACCTGCGCACTCTTAGCGTTCTCTATAGCCATCAGTCGGCCTCCTCTTCGCTTACCATTTTTATTGCATTTATCTTAGGTGGGCACTCTACGTCGCAGATACCGCACCCCTTGCAATGCTCCATATCGAACCCGACCACCTTACCATCCTCAACAATAATAGCCGAGTCCGGGCACATGACCCAGCAGATAAGACAGTTGGTGCACTTCTCTTTATCTAGAACCGGTTTTAGCTTGCGCCACCCTCCGGTCTCATAACCGTCGGCGTTGCCGCCATCGAGGATCACTCCTCCTGCGGGAAACTCTTCGTTATTATCCTTATCCGTCATAACCTCTCCTTTATAGCCTTTATGATCTTCCACTATAACCGACTACCGCGCTCTATGCCTGACTACAGGGCCGGTAACCGGTTTTAAAGCGACCGGGCCACAACCGCGCCCGCTCGCCAGTATATACTCAGCCCTCTGAAATGCTTTCGTATCCGGCCTTCATAGCTTCTACATTACCGTCGATAACGGCCTCGCTGTACTTCTTTGCATAATTGGTCTTAAAGTCGTCTATCAGGTCTTCGAGCGTCACCATGTCGGTCGCCTTTGCCAGCGCTCCGAGCATCGGCGTGTTCGGTATGTGGCGTCCGATCTTGTCTATAGAGATCTGCGAGGCGTCTACGGTAAAGACCTTTGCGGGCTTGCCGTCGAGTTCGAGCGCCGTGCGCATCTCAGCCGGAGGTTTGGGCGTATTGACGATAAAGACCGCATTCTCTGTGGCCCCTTCCGTAACGCCTCCCGAGGTCTCCATGCCTCCGGCGAGCGACATACCGATAAGCGTAGGATCCGCTATCAGCACATAACCGGGGCTCGAAACCGAGCAGTGCATGTGAATAGGGTCGTCAGATATCCTGTTGTACGCCTTAACCGGCGCGCCCATTCTCTCGGGACCGAACTCCGGAAAGGCCTGAACATATTTACCGGACCTCAAACACGTCTCTCCAAGTACCTTTGCCGCAGTAACAACCCCCTGCTGTGCCCTTCCGTGCCACCTTACCTCAAGCATCGTTCATTCCCTTTCTCTCTATGTTTTCCCCGCCCGGCTCCTCTTTTTCGCCGTGGCAGTTCCGTATTTCTTTTGCTACCTTAAAGCATCAACCGCTAAATGTACCGTGCCGTATGAATCTAGTAACCTTAACACAAAACAGGCCCGCTTACACTAAACAGAGCCACAAACACCAAAAGAGCCCTCACAACACGAAGCAGGCCCCGAAAATCGAAACAGACCATAAAAGAGATCGCTCACCTAAGACCGCACAAGAACCTGCCTGTAAAACCGGATCCCTTGAACCAAACAGGGCTCTAATGATACAAAACAGGCCCTCACAAAAAAATAGGGCCCCTTGCTAAACAAGCCTTCTGCCGTCCATTGCGCGCCCGAGCGTAACGCCGTCCATGTACTCGACATAGCTGCCTACCGGCACGCCAGAGGCCAACCGCGTAAGCTTTACTCCGTGCGGCTTCAGTACCCGCGCCAGGTAGAGCGCCGTTGCCTCGCCCTCGGAATCGAAACCGGTTGCGAGTATCACCTCTTCTACTCCGCCAGTAGAGACCCTGTCGGTAAGCTCCTTTATCCGCAACTCGTCGGGGCCAACGCCCTTTAGCGGAGCGAGGTTTCCGTGGAGTATATGATAACTGCCGGAAAAACCACCGGCGCCGTCAAGGGCCATCATATCTTTAAAGTCCGACACAACACAGATAACCGCGTGGTTGCGCGACGGGTCGGAGCAAGTAGGGCACGGATCGGTAGCCGAAAAGGCCATACAGGTTCCGCAAAGCTTTACCTTCTCTTTAAGGGTATCGAGGCTCTCGACAAGCTCTTCGACGTAACCACTCTTCGAGTTGAGAATAAAGAGCGCAAGCCGTGTGGCCGACTTCTCACCAATACCCGGAAGTCTCGAAAAAGCCTGTATGAGCCTCTCTATGGGCTCTGCGTATTGAACCATTACAAGAAACCTTATTTAAATATCGAAGAGAGATCCATGCCGGGGTTGAACCCGCCTGTAGCCTTACCCATCTCTTCGCTCATCATCTCTTTACTCTTCTTGATACCCTCGTTGACGGCGGCAACCACAAGGTCTTGAAGCATCTCAACGTCGTCGCTATCGACTACCGCAGGGTCTATCTTCAAAGAGGTCACCACCTGAGAGCCGCTAACGGTAGCCACGACCATACCGCCGCCTACTGAGGCTTCACACGTCTTGGCGCTAAGCTCGTTCTGTATCTCGCCCATGCGCTCCTGCATCTTCTGGGCCTGCTTCATCAAATCGCCTAGCTGTTTAGACATTGGTGCTCCTCCTCGACTCTTCCAGGACCTTGCCGCCGAATACCTCCAGCGCCTCTTGCACTAACGGTTCGGGCCCGCGCTTTACCTCTTGCGTACCGGTTCCCACGCCAACCTCAATACGCATCTTTCTGCCAAAAAAGTCTCTACAAAGCTTATCAAGCTCTGCTCTGCTGGCTGAGAGTTTAAACTCCAGCCTCCGCTCCGGGGCGGTTATTCTAACAACGTCGCCCTCGACATCTATACTGGCCGTCTTGAGCGCCGCGCCTATGTCGGGGTTGCGCTGCTGTATCTGAGTTAAAAACCCGTCGGGTGCGCTGCCGGTAGCAGTGGTGCTGTACGGAGCGTCTGTTTCATTAGCTCCAACTTCATTAGACTCAACCTTTTGGGCTGCAACTTCATTAGACTCAACAGGCCTTGACTCAACCTTCTGGGCTCCAGCTTCATTAGACCCAAGCTCAGGGGCCGCCGCCACTTTAGCCTTTGGCGGCTCCGGGGCCGTGCCTGTCATTCTTGCCGAGCTTGACGACTCTGTATTGAACCGGTCGGAAACTCTCGGCGCTGCTTCGGTAGTCCTGTCCGAAACTCCGGACGAAAGCTTCTTAAGGCTCTCGGCAATAGCCGCAACAGAGCGAACCTCATCGAACCGGGCCGCCTTGACAAGTGCCATTTCGAGGGCGTACCTCGGAAACTCGCTCTTCGAAACTTCTTCGTATACCTTTGAAATTATAGTAAAAAGCATCTGGAGACGTTCAATCCCAGTGCTCTTAGCAAGGCTAACAAGCCGGTCGTACTCGTGGTCTGGCAGGTCGGGCAGGTACGCCCGTGCGCCCTCGCCACTTGCCATCGTAACACTAACGACGTTTAAATCGCGCACCGCCTCAATCAAATCGGCTGAGGCCCTTTTTAAATCATATCCAAAATTATATATCTTTTCAACAAGATTGAGACATTTAGCCCCATCTTTTAAGACCATCGCTTCGAGCATGTCAAAAAGGGCCGTACGGTCCATAAGGCCGAGCGCAGAGACCACGTCGTCGCTTCTGACCTCTCCGCCGCCAAAGGCGAGCACCTGCTCCAAGAGACTCTGTGCGTCGCGAAGGCTTCCGTCACCCCCGCGAGCGAGCGCATAGAGCGCTCCGTCGTCATAGGGAATACCGTCTGTCTCAACTATCTTCTTCAGATGCTGCTGTATGAGACCGAGCGGTATACGCTTGAAGTCGAGCCTCTGGCAGCGCGAAAGAATGGTAAGCGGTATTTTGTGGATCTCTGTGGTTGCAAAGATAAAGACGGCATGGGCAGGCGGCTCTTCAAGGGTCTTTAAGAGCGCATTGAAGGCCTGATTGGAGAGCATATGGACTTCGTCTATTATATAGACCCTGTACTTGCCTTCGCTCGGCAGGTACTTTACGCTCTCTCTAAGCTCTCTGATATTGTCTACGGAGTTGTTAGAAGCTCCGTCGATCTCGAAGACATCGGTGCTGGCGCCAGTCGTAATGGCCTTGCACTGCGAACACGTGTTGCACGGCACGGCAACAGGGCCGTTCTCACAGTTAAGGCACCGGGCAAGAATCCTTGCGGCAGTGGTCTTGCCGACTCCACGGGGACCGGAAAAGATGTAGGCGTGGGAAATCCTCCCGCTCTCTACTCCGTTGGCGAGAGTGCGGGTGACGTGCTCCTGCCCGACTATCTCGGAAAAGAGAGTCGGTCTCCATTTTCTTGCTATTACCTGGTAATCGGACATTGCGCTGCTTGATCTCCCATACCGGCCGACCGAACAGGCGTTTGGCGCCGAGAGTAGTACAGGCGGCTTAAAAAGAGTGTTGATAGCCAGGCACCCTTGCGGCACATGGGTTAATCTGCTACCGTTGCTTCCTTCCGGACCTGGCGGACTTTACAAATCGTCCATTGCGCAAGACCCGGCTATCAACACTCTCTTTAAGCCCTGCTGATAAGCGTCTATGATGAAATATTTTTGAAGCGGTTTTGAATCTATTTACAAGTATAGCTTAAAAAATGGCGGAGAAGGAGGGATTCAGCTTCTGCTCATCGCCTTCCTGCCTCTTCTCTCCAGCCGCCCGCCCTCGCTTTCGGCCACTTCCTGTGGCCTCACCCTCCCTAAGGTCGGCGCTCGGACGGTTTCGAATCCCGGAACAAGTATAGCTTAAAAAATGGCGGAGAAGGAGGGATTCGAACCCTCGGTGCAGTATGAGTGCACACACGATTTCCAATCGTGCACCTTCGGCCTCTCGGTCACCTCTCCATCTAGCTGATCTATTCTGTTTTCTATCCGTACACCTGCGATTTATCTGCGTCTATACGGAATAGGAGAAACGCCGAAAATCTAATGCCAGTTTGCATACAATCTATGGTGGAGAGAGAGGGGTTCAGCTTCTGCTCATCACCCTCCTGCCTCTTCGCTCTTTTTCGCCCGCCCACTGAGTGTCGCAAACGATGGCGGAGAGAGAGGGATTCGAACCCCCGGTACCGCGAAACGGTACAACTGATTTCGAATCAGCCCCCTTCAGCCTCTCGGGCATCTCTCCTGAAAAAAGCACCCTGTTAAAACGGTAACGGCTTAAGTCTGCTACCCTAGTGGGTCTTCTGAGGCGCGGCAGGCGCAGGCACTGCAGGACGGTCTGAACCCGGCCCCGTCAACTGAAGAACGAATCTGCTGTTGGAGTACGAGTTGAACTCTGAAAAGTCCTTAAAGACCCATCCTCTGGTTACCTGCGTCTCATTCTCGTAGAGTGACACGAGCATTGCCGGGTTATTTGCCTCATCCGACCGTGAAACTATCTTCGACTCCGCTATCGCGTAGTCGGGTACGAATGCGTCTATGGTAAGGAAGTACCCATCCTGGGTAAGCTTAACCTTTGAGCCGACCTTTAGCGTAACGTTCTCTGTCCGCTGGTTGGCGTTGTCGGTGATCGCTATCTGTACCTCATTCCACTTCGCCTTCATTTCATCTGTAAGAACAACCTCTTTCTGGGTCTTTATATTCGCATGAGACGCCCTCTGGATCGACTCTGTCATCTTGTCCATGCCTTCAGGCATTGCAGGATGATCTGCGGGCAGACTATCGGCTCCCGGAGCCGCAGCTGTCTCGGTCTGTGCGCTCTCAGCCGGTGCGCTCGCCTTGCCGGAGTCATCTTTGCTGCCGGAGCTGCAACCTACTACCACCATAAGCAGCGCAAAAGAGAGAACGAGTGCGAACCTGTTGCTACCGTGAAAGAATCCTTTAATATCCATCATTTAATCCATACCTCCTGCTCAGTTTGATTTTAAAATATAGCATACACACCGGGTGTTTTAAAGCAAAAAAGTCGATCATGCTCTTATATGGCCGTGGCTCGAAGCACGCCGCAGCCTACCTCTTTCTCATCTTGACGGCCCCGAGTATCAGGTTGGCCACAACAGCCACAAAGCCGAGTTCATCCTCTGTAAACTCTCTGGTAACCACGGTCTGGGCATTCAATGCACCAAAGGGCACACCGCCTGAAAAGAACGGGTAAGAGTACATGGTCTTTATCTTGTACTGCTCCTCCTTGGTCTCAGGGAAGAACCTGTAACGCTTGTCCGTGGAAATATCGGCGACTAAAATAGGCTTTTTCGCCTCAAGCGCCGAGCCTGTTATTCCCTCGCCGGGCTCAAGCTTGGCTTTGCCTACCGCCTGCTGCGAAAGACCGTATGTGCCGCGCAGCACCAGATGGTTGTCGTCCTCCCAGAGGTAGATTGAGCAGACATCCACGCCGAGTCTCAAAGCTGCCTTCTCGGCCATCTTCTTCAGCACCTCCTCAAGGTCGTAGTCCGAGCTTGCGAGCATGCTTATCTCTTCGAGCGTTATTATCTCTTTACGCTCCCTGTCAACAACCTCCTCCTGAAAGAAGATCTTACCCTCTTCATCCATAACAAGCGGCATAAGGCTGCCTGCTGAGAAATGCGGGTTTATTGACTTAGACGCAGCAGAGGCGTCCTTGTACTCTATATAGCCGCAACTGCACGATATCTTGATCTTGTGGTCGTCAACACGCTGATTGACCATCTTCTTGCCGCACTTTCTGCACCTTGTAATTGACTCCATGCTATCTCTCCTCTTTACTGCCACTCTTTGTGCATTACCACGGTATCTAGTCACGGCACTACCGCAACAGCGCCAAAAAACGTTTCTTTATAACAAGCGCACTCAGCTTTCCAACTACTTAAGCTCTTCTCATCGGCCCTTGGACGCCTCTGCTTGAGGCGCTATTTCCGCACCACTAACAAAGAGTATCGATCAAAGGAACCCTGCGTCTAAAGCGACCCTTCATCCGGGCTCTTCTGCTCATTATCCATACTCCCGTCATTCGCCCCCGTTGCCTCTGAGGCCGGCGGCGTCTCGGGTCTTTTCATCACAGGCGGCGGCACATCGAACTCGTATCCGGCGGGCAGCTTCAGCCTCACCACTTTGCCGGACTGCCCGAAAAGCTCCATCAACTCTCCGTCGAAGTTTATCTCAACCCCTCCGGCGTTACCAATTACAACATAAACACCGTCGCTTGCTCTGCGTTCAAGGCTCTCGCCCGGCTTCAGTATAACATCTACCGGTTTCGCGCCATCGACCCAGGTCTCCACCCAGACCTCTTCAGTGGCCTTTACGGTCAGAATATGGTTCGAGTACTCGGCAACCAGGCTCTCGGCTACTGCGACCTCTTGCAGGGTCGCTTTAGGCGCCGGAGCCACGCGAACACTTTCCGCACCCTCTACTGCTACGGACTGCGCGGGGCGGACTTCATCCTGCGAAACTTTGCCTGAAGTAGAAGAGACCGTAGGGGCCGTCTCCGTGACCGCCCCCTGCAACGC
>JADFVP010000083.1 GCA_015222595.1 Pseudomonadota bacterium | reverse complement strand
TGCAAGACATTTTATTTCACAGACGCGTCCGGCCTCCTGGTCTCGAAGCGGTGGCGGGCCCCAATATGTAAAAGTATTTTACAGTAGAAATACGATATTTTGTCCGTTGAAATGGGCTTGTGCTGGAAAGGTCAATTAAAATAAGCAGATACGGCCATTGAGGTCTATAATTGCAGTCTGTAAAGGTTGTTTACACCTGTTATTTGCTTTTATGCGTGTCAGGGGTGCGGCGGCCCACAAAAGTGGCTTGACGAACGCATAGCGAAGAAAGTATACTCTTTTACTCGGATAGACAGAAGTAAATGGCGAGTAGTATGGGCGCAGACCCTGTTTGGTCGGGGTGGCGGCTATATCTTTAATACTTTTAAGAGAAGGGAGACGCACATTGGCACAGGTAAAGAGTGGGGACAGGGTAAAGATACATTATTCGGGCGCGTTCGACGACGGAACGGTCTTTGACGACTCCAAGGCGCGCGGGCCTTTAGAGTTTACCGTAGGCGCGCAGGAGGTTATAGTCGGCATGGAGGAGGCTATAATCGGTATGAGCCCCGGAGAGTCGAAGAGCGAGAGGATAGCTCCGGAGCGGGCATACGGGGCGAGCAACCCGGAGATGACCGTAGAGGTAGAGAGAAAGCATATACCGAGCGATATGGAGCCTGAGGTCGGCCATCAGGTAAAGATCACCCAGGACGACGGCAGCACAATAGTTGCGCAGGTAATCGGAGTTACCAAAGAGCACGTTACGCTCGATGCCAACCACCCGATGGCCGGCAAGGAGCTTATCTTCGACATAGAACTGCTCGAAATAGTAGGCGCTTAGTTCCTGGGGGGGCGGTTCGCAGGCTTTCGTACCTTCGAGTCATTTAGTCGGTCTATTTGAGTCGATCTATTTGAGTCGGTCCTTTATAGTTGAAAAGCAAAGAGCGCGTCATACTGTAAGTATGACGCGCTCTTTCTTCTTTTATTTATCAGACCTCTTTGTCGTAAACAGCTTTAACTCCGGCAGAGGTTCTCAGTCCGTGGCCTGTACGGCTACAATTTCGCGTATCTTCGGCACGTGCTTCTTTATAGTGGTCTCCACGCCGTTCTTTAGCGTAAGCGCAGCCGAAGGGCAGCCCTTGCAGGCCCCGGTAAGCATTACCGCTACGCTCATATCTTCGGCATTTATCTCCACCACCTCTATGTCTCCGCCGTCGCCTTGCAGGTAGGGGCGTATTTCGGCAATAGCCGCCTCTATGCTCGCCTCTAGCTCCTCCTGATTGGGTGTCGGTGTTTCGAGCTTCTTTATAGTAACGTCCCACCTCTCCGGGCCCTCTTTGGTGTAGGTCCAGTCGTGAAGACCGGCAAACTCCGAGGCGAAGTGGTGGAAGAGCGGCCTTGGGTTGTGGTCGCTCCTTAGCTTTACGGCGGACTTTTCCTCTACAGCCTCCCATGCGTCGAAGACGATAGCGTGCCGTTCGTGCATCGGGCTGTCAGAGAGGTCTATCTCTATATCGGTTTCGTTCATTTTTATGCTCTCATTAATAGGTTTCTGGAATACGTTTCTGGTAAGCGGTCGGTCTCTTCGCTTTTATTTCTTTTTGTTATGTTCTTCTTTCTTAAAGATAGCACAAAAGCGGAGATAGCGCACGGAGTAAGGGCGCATATTAAGGTTAGTCCGTTCTCTTGAGCGTAGAACCAGCAAGGCGCCGTCTCATACTGGAGAGACAGCGCCTTGCTGGTTTTGGAACTGCCTGAGCTTGCGGGGGGGGGTGCGGCTCAGGCGATGATGTCGTCTATGTCGAGTCCCATGGACACCGGGTTTTTAGAGGAGACTACCCATTTGGAGCTTGCGTTCTTAAGGTCTATCTGAAAGGCTTTTTTGAACTTCTCGCCCTGTGCGTTGATGAGCATGGAGATCTTCGGCTGCAGCGGGTTGGAGTGGTTTGCTCCCTTTACTACCGCCACCTCTCCGGTGTTCAGTTCCACGACCGTGCCTATCGGGTAGATACCGAGGCACTTTATCAGCCTCTCTACAAGAGTGGGCTCAAACTGCTTTTCGCGAAGCATGTAGATCTTCTGTAGCGCAATATCGGGCAGCATGCCCTGCTGGTAGCACCTTGTGCTGGTCATCGCGTCGTAGACATCGGCCACGGCGGCAATGCGCGCGAAGATGTGGATGCGTTCACCCTCTTTGTGAGACGGGTATCCGGTGCCGTTGAACTTTTCGTGATGCTGCGCGACCACATGCAAAGAGGCCTCTGGAATTTCCGGCATCTCCTTAAGGTACTCTATGCCGAGCGTCGTATGCGTCTTCATGTTCTCGAACTCGGTGTCGGAGAGCGGGCCTGCTTTCTTTAAAATATCTTCGGGTACGAGGGCCTTGCCAACGTCATGGAGCATTGCGCCTACTCCGAGCTTCTGGAGCGCCTCTTTGTCAAAGCCCATGCGGCGGGCTATCGCTACGGAGAGGATACAGACGTTGACGCAGTGGCCGTAGGTGTACTCGTCGGCGTTCTTTAGCCGCGTAAGGCTTGTAATGGCGTCCTGGTTCCTGAAGGCCGACTCTATTACCGACTCGACCGTTTTGTGTATCTTCTGAGGCTCTATTGCCTGGCCCATAGCCACGTTGGTCATAAAGTCGCGCACAAGGTCTTCGGCTTCGTTCCTTATGAGGGTGGCGGCCTCTATCTCTTCGTCGAACCGGACCAGGTCCTCTATCTCAACGTCGTCTTTAGCGTCGTACGCCTCGTAGTCGGTCTCGGTCTCCGGCTCGGTGGCCCGGGCGTGCTCTACGGGGGCCTCGG
>JADFVP010000082.1 GCA_015222595.1 Pseudomonadota bacterium | reverse complement strand
GTTGCAGGAGTGCTTCTCAACAACCCCGCGTCTCAGGAAGCTGACGACAAGAGCCATGCGCATAACCGTGCCGAGATAAGCCGCTTCTGTTCCGTGCCGGTTCTCGGAACCGTCGAGTTTAACGAGTACAAAGCGGCGAATGAGTTTCCAGATTCGATCGATCTTGGCGGACTGCTTTCGCCGGGCGCTTAAACCACCGATGGGCGCTCTGTTATACTGTTCGATCTGAACAAAATAAAAAAAGAGGCCGTGCACATAATGTGCACGGCCTCTTGCTCTTTTAACTCTGCACTCTACCGAGTCGCTTAAGCGCTCTGAGCCTTGGTGTAGTTGAGCCGCCCGCCAACCTTGAGCATATCAACCTGCCTGCTGGTATAGCCGTGCGCTACCTTCATCTCCTTGCCGCTCGTCTTGTTGATGAGCGTTATGGAGTCAGAGGCGAGCCCGTCAAAGATTCCGGCAAGCTCCAGCTCGTCGCCGTCGTTTATCGAATCGTAGTCAGCGCCAGACTCAAAGGTAAGCGGCAGTATGCCGAAGTTTATGAGATTGTCTTTATGGATACGCGCAAAGCTCTTTGCAACTACCGCCTTTATACCGAGGAACATGGGGCAGAGCGCAGCATGCTCACGCGAAGAGCCCTGTCCGTAGTTCTCACCACCGAGCACAAAGCCGCCACCGGCCTCTTGAGCCTTCAGATGGAAGTCGGCATCGATGCCGCAAAAGACGGACTCCGAGTACTTCGGCACGTTGCTCCTGTATTTGAGCCACGTTCCAGCCGGGGTAATGTCGTCGGTGGTGATGTTATCGCCGAGCTTGATAAGAACCTTTCCGGTGATACTGTCGCCCAGAGGCCCTGCAATTGGAAGCGACTGAATGTTCGGCCCCTTTACGACCACAACTGAAGCAGGGTCGTCGGAAGGCGGAATTACCATCGAGTCGTCCACGAGGAACTGCTTGGGCATCTTTACCTTCGGGTACTTCTCAAGCTTACGCGGATCGGTAATCTTGCCGAATATTGCCGCAGCCACTGCGGTCTCAGGGCTGACAAGGTAGACCTTCGCGTTCTTCGTACCGCTTCTACCTATGAAGTTACGGTTGAAGGTTCTAAGCGAAACTCCCTCGGACGGCGGAGACTGGCCGTTGCCTATGCAAGGCCCGCAGGAACTCTCAAGAATTCTCGCTCCGGCCTTGATTAAGTGCGCAAGCCCCTTGTTGAGAGAGATCATCTCAAGCACCTGCTTGGAACCCGGACTGACCGTCATGGAGACTTCGGGGTCTACATTGTACTCGCCCTTGTGAAGCGTCTCTGCGACTACCATAAGATCGCGGTATGAAGAGTTGGTGCAGCTTCCGACACAGACCTGGTCGACCTTGAGGCCTTCTAAATCCGAAACCTTTACGACAAGGTCCGGCATATGCGGCTGAGCAATCATAGGCTCAAGCGTGCCGAGGTTTATCGTTATCTTTTCGTCGTACTTGGCGTCGTCGTCGGCGACAAGCTCGCTCCAGTCCGACTCTCTGCCCTGCGCGGCAAGAAACTCGCGCGTTACGTCGTCGCTCGGAAAGACCGAGGTCGTGGCTCCAAGCTCTGCGCCCATGTTCGTAATGGTGGCGCGCTCCGGTACGGAGAGCTTCTTGACTCCCGTTCCGCCGTACTCGATGACCTTGCCGACTCCGCCCTTTACCGTAAGCCTGCGAAGCAGCTCAAGGATAATATCCTTTGCAGAGACCCACGGCTTGAGCCTGCCCTTAAGGTTGACCAAGACCACCTTCGGGTAGTTGAGGCTGAAGGCTCCGCCGCCCATTGCAACGGCAACGTCTAGTCCGCCTGCGCCCATGGCCAGCATGCCAACGCCGCCAGAGGTAGGCGTGTGGGAGTCTGAACCGAGGAGCGTTCCGCCCGGCTTGCCGAACCGCTCGAGGTGTACCTGGTGACAGATTCCGTTACCGGGCCTTGAGAAAAAGACCCCGTGCTTGGCGGCAACGGTCTGGAGAAACTTATGATCGTCGGCATTTTCAAAGCCGCCGTACTGTAGCGTATTATGGTCGATGTAGCTGACCGAAAGATCGGTCTTTACCTGATCGACTCCCATTGCCTCGAACTGCAGGTACGACATGGTACCGGTGGCGTCCTGGGTTATAGTCTGGTCTATCCTGATACCTATCTCTTCACCAACCACTTGCTCACCGGAAACGAGGTGGTTATCAAGAATCTTCTGCGTTATGTTCTTACCCACTTTATACCCTCCTTTACTGACTTAAAATTCTGACTCAACCGTACCGGGATAGATCCAAAAGCGAACTTTATCATCAAAGTCCCGTATACGGACAAAAGGCCTGACCTGCAAAGAGCAGGTCTGCAAAGATCAAAAGAAGGGTACAAGGATACAAAATAGCGCACTGGAAGTCAATCTATAAACAGGCCTAACCCCCAAAGTGCGCCTCCGGGTAGAGGGCCGCCATTATCACGTCTATATTCGCCTTGAGTGCCGGAGAGGCCTTCGTTTCCGTGCTTCTTAAAATTTTCAAGAGCTTGCCTATATAGATTATCTCTTCCGGGCAGAGCGGGCCGCTTTGCAGACTACCGGCGCCAACGCCATTACGGTCGGCACTGCCTTCGGCCTTTGCCACCAAAATAGTTCCGCTCTCGCCCTGCACGGTGGGCTGTTCGGCTTGCACCCTCTTTGCTGAGGGGTCGCCAACACCGGTCAGGAGCCAATCGACCGAGATATTGCACTTTTGCGCGAACTTCATAATAAAACCGGCCGAAAGCTCGCCGCGCTTCTTGTGATTAGAGACCGCCTGAGGTGTCATTCCGAGTATGCGCGCCATCTCCGAGCTGTTTTTTACCTTCCCCGCCTTTAACATCCTCTCGAATACCTTCTTATAGTCGATACCCATACCCTCCGTACCTCCTTGGCTCTATATTTTTCACATAAAAGCACTCCTATAGACAGAAGCTGTTTTTACCATACATTGAATACATGTCAAGTGATATCTTGCAACAATAGATAAGGTAAGATTAATTTAAAGTTTCATTGGTGGGCGCAAGGTCGCATATCCATCAGTTATGCTTGATTATTCTGGTTTCAAGCGCCCTCACCCTATTCTATCAACTATTTCTCACCAACTCTGCTCCCGGCCCAACACAAATAACGGACCAACGACAGAACTCGAACTTCATTCCTCAAGAACCGTACCCTTGTAACGAG
>JADFVP010000081.1 GCA_015222595.1 Pseudomonadota bacterium | reverse complement strand
GTAGACATGGGAGAGCCGGTTTTAGAAGGCCGCTCCATTCCCGTTCGCGCCGATGGTGTTGTGATGAACCGCGTCTTAAAGGCAGCAGGCAAGAGCTTTAAGGTAACGGCAGTCTCGATGGGAAACCCGCATGCGGTCGTCGTGGTAAAGAGTGTCGATAAGTTCGATGTTGAAAAGTACGGCTCCGTGCTCGAGCGCGACAAGTTCTTCCCTCAGCGTGTGAACGTAGAGTTTATAGAGGTTGTTTCGAAGTCCCGCTTGAGGATGCGCGTCTGGGAGCGCGGGGCCGGAGAGACACTTGCGTGCGGCACAGGGGCGTGCGCTTCTGTTGTAGCGGCAAATATGCTCGGAGTAGTCGGGCGCAAGGTGCGGGTCGATCTTAAGGGCGGCAGGCTCGATATCGAGCTGTCTAAAGAAGGGCGCGTCTACATGACCGGGCCCGCTGCCGAGGTCTTTACCGGTACGATTGATATTTAAGAGATATTTAGACGACTTCAGTTGGGGCGTTCTTTCCGTTTTTCTGTTATACTGAGGGCCGATTTTAAGGGTCGATACCGGGGCTTCAAGCAGACCGACCAAGAGGCCCCATTTTTAACAAGAGAGTCGAGCTTCTATTTAGACTCTTTTACAGAAGTAGAGGGAGGTATTTGAGATGATCAAGGGTGCGTTGACGGCAATGGTCACGCCTTTTAAGAGTGGCGCGGTAGATACCGAGTCGCTCAGTGCGATGATAGAGGCGCAGATAACGGGCGGTATTGACGGGCTTGTGCCGTGCGGCACAACGGGCGAGAGCGCGACTCTCAGCCACGAAGAGCACAGCCATGTTATAGAGCTTACGATAGAGCAGGCCGCCGGACGGGTTCCAGTCGTGGCCGGTACTGGCTCCAACTCGACTGACGAGACGCTGATGCTTACAAAAGGCGCGGAGAAGGCCGGTGCCAACGCGGCGCTCCTCATAACGCCGTACTACAACAAGCCGTCGCAGCAGGGGCTCTTTGAGCACTATAAGAAGATTTCCGAGGCGGTAGACCTGCCGCTCTTTCTCTACAATGTGCCGTCCCGCACGGGACTCAACATGTTGCCGGAGACGATTGCGCGTCTTTCCGAGTTCGAAAATATTATCGGGGTCAAGGAGGCCACGGGAGACCTCGCCCAGGTCAGCGACGTTATCGAGTACTCGACAGAGGACTTTATAATCCTCTCCGGAGACGACGCGGTAACGCTTCCGATGCTGACTATCGGCGCCCATGGCGTGATCTCGGTGACCTCGAACATAGCTCCCAAAGAGATGGCCCTTATGGTCAGCCGGTACTTTGCCGGAGACTTAGCGGGTGCGCGCGAGCTGCACTACAGGCTCAGCGCTCTTCACAGAGCAATGTTCCTTGAGACCAACCCGCTGCCGGTAAAGACGGCTCTGGCGGTTATGGGCCGGTGTGCCGAAGAGTTCCGGCTGCCACTCGTTACGATGGAAGAGTCCAAAAGGGGCGAGCTTGTCGCGGCGCTAACAGAGTACGGGTTCGAGTTATCGAACTAAAGTGAGGGAGTAAAGGCATGGTGAACATAGCAGTAACAGGTGCGGCAGGCAGGATGGGAATGGCGATTACGAACGCCGTGCAGTCGAACTCGATGATAAAGTTCGTAGGTGCGCTTGAGCGCGAGGGCTCTCCCATGGTAGGCCACGATGCCGGAGAGGTGGCCGGGGCCGGACACGCAGGCGTACGGATAACGGACAACCGCGATATCGCATTTGGCGAGGCCGATGTGGTCATAGATTTTACGGCGCCCGAGTCGACCATAAAGAACATTGAAGAGTGTGTCCACCTCGACAAGGCTATCGTAATAGGCACAACCGGTCTTTCGCACCACCAGAGAGACCATATAAAGGAACTTGGCGCAAAGGTGCGCATGGTAATGGCGCCGAACATGAGTGTCGGAGTCAACCTGCTCTTCAAGCTTGTCCACGACGCTGTGATGAAGGTCGGCCACGACTACGATATAGAGATAATAGAGGCGCACCACAGGCATAAAAAAGATGCGCCTTCGGGCACGGCCATACGCATTTCAGAGGTGGTGGCCGATGCGCTCGGAAGCAATCTTGAAGATGTTGCGGTCTATGAGCGCAGGGGAATAATCGGCGAGAGGCAACCGGGAGAGATAGGCATACAGACCATTCGCGCGGGAGATATTGTTGGCGACCATACTGTGATATTGGCCGGCCCCGGAGAGCGCATAGAGATTACGCACAAAGCATCATCGCGCCAGAACTTTGCCGTCGGTGCGGTAAAGGCGGCGCTGTGGATAGTAGATAAGGCCAACGGGCAGTACGATATGCAGGACGTGCTCGGCCTCAAGGACTAAGGAGCGTTCGCTCAAACTTTTGGAGTATAAAAATGAAGTCATATCTGTCGAAGCTCATTTGCCTCTTTTTTACCGTTACGCTCTTGTCGCTCTCGTTCGGCGCTCTTAGCGCACTCGCCTTTCAGCCCGAGGGCTGCTCCGGCGACTGTACCGGCTGCCATGCGCTGACCAAAGAGGAGGCCGCCAAACTGCTCCATACCGATAAGTACAAAGCGGTCGTCAAGGACATAAAGCTGAGCGCGGTAAAGGGGCTCTGGGAGGTTAGCGTATCTCAGGACGGCAAGATTATTACGCTCTATATCGATTTTGCAAAGCAGTATCTTGTTGAGGGCAGGTTCATTCCGCTAGAAGAGATCGGCAAGGGGCCTGAGCTTAAGGTCGTAGACCCGGCGTCGATACCGCTCGAGAGCGCACTGCTTATCGGGGACAAGAACGCGAAGCATAAGGTTATAGTCTTTGACGACCCGGACTGCTCCTTCTGCGCAAAGCTCCACAAAGAGATAAAAAGAATAGTAAAAGAGCGCGCAGATATCGCTTTCTATATAAAGCTCTACCCGCTACCGAGCCACACCGAGGCGTACGCCAAGGCTACGGCGATCGTCTGTGCAGGGTCGGTAAAGCTCCTGGAAGACGCATATGCCGGAAAAACCCTGCCAAAGCCGAACTGCGAGACCGATGAGATCGACAACAACCTGAAGCTCGCCAAAGAGCTCGGCATTGGCGGAACCCCGGCAACCGTGCTCCCCGACGGCAGGCTTCTGCCCGGCTACGTACCCGCAGACGTTCTGATAGACCTGATAGACTCCCCGCTCGAACCCAAAACAGAGTCCAAGTAAGGGCTAAACTTCTTATTCGTTACTACCGATATAAGGTTATTCGGGGTACGCAGGCCCGGTTTTCAGAGCTCTATCGTGCTGCGGTAACTGCCTGAAAAGTATGCTTTTTGTGTTGCGGATGCAAAGTATGGAGCCAGCGGGGGGAGTCGAACCCCCGACCTACTGATTACGAATCAGTTACTCTGCCGACTGAGCTACGCTGGCGTTTGGATTTGGTACGGATAAGAGCGCGAGGATGTGCGCTCGTGCATCTTAAAAGTTAAGCCCTGCGGCTCAATTTGTCAAGGATTTAGTTGGCCCGGCCCTGGTTTATAACGCCGCGAGCCGACTATCGGAGCCAATAACCGTTAAATGGACGTTTTCGGTCTCTCTGTAATAAATATAGACCCGCAAAGGATAAGACGAGGAAGATGAGTACAAAAGAGAAGTTCGGGTCGGAGAAGAACAGAATACTTATTGTGGACGACTCTCCGACGTCGAGCGCAATGTTAGAAGGCGTGCTCGGAGACGCCGGTTACACCGTGCAGAGCGCGTCGAGCGGGCCTGAGGCGATAGAGATCATAAAGGGCTGGGCGCCGTCTGTAATACTGTTAGACCTTGTTATGCCCGAGATGAGTGGCATGGAGGTCGTGGCCGAGGTGCGCGCACTTGAACTGCCGCGCCGTCCGTCGATAATAATAGTCAGCGGCGAGTCCGCAAACGAAGTCGTGGTAGAGGCGCTCAGCAGCGGTGCCGACGACTTTGTCATAAAGCCGTTCAACGAACCGGAACTGCTCGCGCGTATACTCTCGCAGCTCCGCATAAGCGACTTCTACCGCGAGGTGGAGGAGGACAACAGAAGCCTCGAGACGATTCTCGACATAACGAGCGCCATTACTGCAACGCTCGACACCGTCGAGGTGCTCGATATCATCGTAAAGAGGGTCGCCTCCGTGATGCATGCCGACCGCTGCTCAATAGTGCTGGTGGCGCGAGAGCACGAGGGCTATATACTTGCCGCGCACGACAATCCGGAGATGCATGACAAGAAGGTCGATCTTGAGAAGTACCCGGAGATCGTCGAGGCGATAGATAAAAAGCACCCGGTGGTGCTCGAAGATATGCTCAACCATCCGCTAATGACGAAGGTAAAGGGCAATATCCAGGATCTGATAGAAATGTCCGTTCTCATCGTGCCGATCGTCATAGAGGACACGGTGCTAGGCACTCTCTTTCTGAGGACCAAGCGCAAGGAGAGCGGCTTTACGAAGAAGGAGATAGAGTTCTGCCAGGTAGTGGCCAACTCTTCGTTCCACGCCATACGCAACGCGCGCCTCTTTGCGCAGATAGTGCAAGAGAAGGAGAAGCTGGCGGAGCTTGCCATTACCGACCAGCTGACCTCGCTCTACAACCACGACTACTTCTATAAAAGGCTCTTCGACGAACTCGAAAGAGCGGGCCGGTACGAAACGCCGGTCGCGCTTCTGATGATGGACATCGACGACTTTAAGGCTGTCAACGACACCCACGGCCACCGCACCGGAGACGTTGTGCTTAGCGATATTGCTGCACGTATTAAGTCGAGTGTCAGAAAAACCGACATAGTAGCGCGGTACGGCGGCGAGGAGTTTGCGATCATTCTGCCCCAGACCACTTTGCAAGGCGGCGTGGAGGAGGCGGAAAGGCTGAGAGAGGTAATTGTAAGCCAGGGCTACGGCGGACTGCCAAGCGGCAAGATAACCCTGAGCATCGGTGTCGCTGCCAGAGGTAAGGTCGCAAAGGGGGCGAGCGTCGGAGAACTTGTTAATGAGGCCGACAACGCGCTCTACAAGGCGAAGCGCAGTGGAAAGAACTGCATAGTGCACACGGCCAGCTAGCGCTGTTCTTATTGAGCACATACCATAGAGCCGTATCGCCCACCTAAGTACTCAAACCACAAAAACTCATATACGAATAGACACCCTACGCGCACCTGGCGCCGCACCTTGCGGTGTTTCTATTGAGCGCGAACCGTAAAGCCTAATTAAGCCGACCTAAGTACGCCCACCCCGAAAACTTATATAGAAAACTCGCTCTACGCGCACCTAGCGGTGTTCTTATTAAGCACATACCACAGAGCCGTATCAATCCACCTAAGTATGCCTACCTCGTAACTCTGCAATCAACACACACGGCTTTCGCCGCAGCTGTCGCTGTTCTTATTAAGCGCGAACCACGAAGCCGAATTAAACCAACCTAAGTATGCACACCCCAAAACTTCTCAATTAATATATGCCCTGCGCAGAGCAGTGCTAGACCATCTCCTCATCACCAATCTTAATAGCGCAGAGCGAGCCGCACATGGTGCAGACATCTGCGTCTTCGGGCGGGCTCTCGGCCCGTATGCGCCCCGCCTTCACGGGATCGATCGAGAGCCTGATCTGGGCGTCCCAGTCGAGCGCCTTGCGCGCATGAGAAAGTTCGATGTCGCGCTCCATCGCGCCCTTGGTCTTTTTGCCAATGTCCCCGGCGTGGGCAGCTATGCGCGCAGCTATCACTCCCTCGCGTACGTCTTCAGGGGTCGGCAGCCTCAGGTGCTCAGAAGGCGTTACGTAACAGAGAAAGTCCGCTCCGGCCTTGGCAGCTATCGCCCCGCCGATTGCCGAGGTTATGTGGTCGTACCCAGGAGCTATGTCGGTAACCAGCGGGCCGAGCACATAGAAGGGCGCGCCGTTGCAGAGCCGTTTCTGTAAAAGTATGTTAGCCTCTATCTGGTCGATAGGCACGTGCCCCGGCCCCTCTACCATAACCTGCACACCTGCCTCGCGCGCGCGCTTGGTAAGCTCGCCGAGTATTATAAGCTCTTGTACCTGCCCCTTGTCGGTAGCGTCTGCAATGCAGCCCGGACGAAGCCCGTCGCCGAGGCTGAGGATTACGTCGTACTTCTTGGCGATAGCGACCATTCTGTCGAACTGCTCAAAGAGCGGGTTCTCTTTTTTATTGTACTTCATCCACTCGGCGGTAAGCGCGCCGCCACGGCTGACGACACCCATTATGCGCCCTTCGTTCTTTATCCTCTCCAGCGAGGCTTGCGTCACGCCGGAGTGAACGGTCATAAAGTCCACACCGTCCTCGGCCTGCTTCTCTATGACCTCGAAGATTTCATCTGCAGTCAGTTCGACAAAGCTCTTGCCCTTTTGTACCGACTCCAGAGCCGCCTGATAGATTGGAACCGTACCTATCGGCACGGTAGAGACCTTCATTATCTCTTTTCTTATGGCGTCTACGTCGCCGCCGGTGGAGAGGTCCATAACGGCGTCGGCCCCGGCTTCGAGTGCGGCATTCAGTTTCTCTATCTCCTCGTCCGGCGAGATATGGTCCTGAGACGAGCCGATGTTGGCGTTGACCTTGGTCTTCAGTCCTGTTCCTACGGCAAGAGCCTTTATAGAACGGTGCAGTTTATTTCTGATAACGACAACGGTTCCGGCTTCTACTGCGGCGCGAATAAATTCAGGCTCAACACCCTCGAAAGCGGCGGCGGTTCTCATCTCTTCGGTTATCTCTCCCTTGCGGGCGAAGTCAAGCTGTGTCATGCTCGGTTCTCCTTTTATGGTTTCACTTTGATTATATAGTTGTGGCACGGCCCGGGCCGCGCTTCATTGCCTCTGCGTCTCTGTCTTTTCTGTCTCTTTTATCTTAAAAATAATTTCTCGCGCAGCACTCTCTGTGTCCGGCGCGTTCATGATTGCACTGATTAGCCCGACGCCAGCGGCCCCGGTCGAAAGCGCTTCGGTAACTTTAGAGAGCCCGATACCGCCGAGTGCAAAGACCGGAATGGCTACTGCCTTTACAGCCGCTTTTAGCCTCTCTACCCCGACCGGCTCTCCGTACTCCTTTTTGGACTCGGTATAAAAGACCGGGCCAAAGGTT
This sequence comes from Pseudomonadota bacterium, assembly GCA_015222595.1. Classification (GTDB taxonomy): domain Bacteria; phylum Desulfobacterota; class GWC2-55-46; order GWC2-55-46; family JADFVP01; genus JADFVP01. Next base: position 195 of record JADFVP010000081.1, on the reverse strand, counting down.
ACAAAGTCCGCGCCGTCTCTTTCTGCGCGCGTTGCCTCTTCTACAGAGTGGGTTGAGGTTCCTATTAACGCCCTCGTGCCGAGCGTATTATCGAGATAGCTGCGGGCTGTCTTTATATTCGGCCCGCTTCGCGGCAGGTGCACTCCGTCGGCTTTTGCAAGCAAGGCAACTTCTAAGTCCGCCCTAGTGGAGCAG
>JADFVP010000080.1 GCA_015222595.1 Pseudomonadota bacterium | reverse complement strand
GCCTCCTCGACCTCCTTAAAGGCGACCAGCAGGCTCTTCTGATACTTTAAAAGCATCTCGTTCCTTACGGCCTCGTTCTTTGCTACAACGCCTTTTCGCCGCCCACCGTCGAGCACCGGCAACGCTGCCTGCACCAGCAGGTTCCAGAGTATGTTCGGAGATTCAACGATACTGCCTAGACGCGAACTTGCGCCGCCGTAATCACCTGTAAGGGAGAAGGATGGAAACCGATCGGCAATAGAGGCTGCGATAGTATGATCGGCTGCCTCGACCCTTTTGAGCGCGGCACGAAGATCGGGTCTGCGCGCCACAAGTTCACTCGGAAGAAGCTTTGGCACGGGCGGCAGGTTCGGCAGCTCTGTAAGGCTCGCCAGTTCAGCTATGGACCCGGTACCTCCGACACCCGGAGCGCGCCCCGTCAAGAGAGCCACTGCGTATTCGGCATTTGCGTTCTCAGCCTCAAGTTTGGGTATCTGTGCCCCTGCAACGGCTAGAGCCTCGCGGGCGACAAAAAGCTCTCGTGCCGAGGTCAGGCCGATATCGTAACGGTCTTTGCTGAGCGCGACCCGCTCCCTTGCGGCCTCGTTCATAAGACCGGCTAGATCGAGCTGTCGGGCACGCTCTACCGCTACGTAATACAGTTCGGCAAGCTCTGCCGAGACACTGATGTAGAGCGCGCGCAGATCCTCTTCAGTTGCGTCTGCCTCAATTCGCGCGGCCTCCGACGTTGCCGTTAGCCTGCCCCAGAGATCGAGTTCGTAACTCGCGGCGCCTGAGAGCCTGTACGTATCGACCGTCGCGCCGCTCGCTCTGCTCCTGCCACCCGTGCCGGCAAGCGCAAGCTGCACGCCCTCCGCCCCGCCAGCTACCCGAAAAAGAGCGCGGGCCTTCTTTACCCTCTGTGCCGCCACCTTGATATCAATATTGGAGGTCAGGGCTCTGTCCATAAGCCTATCGAGCACAGGGTCGTTAAAGTGTTGCCACCACTCTTTGTGCTCTAGTTCCGGAGCAGCACCGAGGCTTTTCTGCTCTGACAAAGTAGAGCTGAAGAGTGCCGGAATCTCTATTGTCGAGTAATCTACAGGCGCACTTTTGCCGGCACAGCCTGCAAGAGTAAATGCCAGAAGAGGAAGTAGAAGACCGTACTTGAGTTGCCGTGCCATTACGCCTCCATACCCGCCGTCATAAAGTTAACTACCTCGTCCACCAGCTTCTCTGTAGTGTTGGCCGTATCGACCGGTCTCTTCGCCGGGGCCTTGCTGCCAACGCCACTACCGCCCTTGCTCTTGCCGATGGTTTTATTACCGATATCGGAGAGCGCCCGTGTCTGGCCCAATATATCCGACTCGTCGGCCATGCGAATAGTGTATACCAGCATACCGACGCTTAGATGAAAACGCAGAAGCAGAAGATCGTCCGAAAGTTCAGGCAAAGCCTCTTTCAATGAGCCGAGCATCAACTTAATAAACGGCTCCATAAAACGGAAGAAGCTGTGTTGCACGGCACTCGGCGGCTCGCCAAGTGTACGCCCTACCAGGGCGATAAAGTTTCTGGCCCCTTTGCCGGAGTCGCGGAAGCTAATAGTCGGGGCGACAAAGGCATGCATAAGGTCTCTAACAGACGGCCTGCGCCCACGGGTCAACGCATCTGCACGAACGGACTCGAGCATCTCCATGCGCGCAGAGTTCAGAGGAACGATCCTGCGCTCGATAACGTTATCGAGCAGCGCCTCTTTTGAGCCGAAGTGGTAATTGACCGCAGCTACATTTACGCCAGCCTCTGCGGTAATAGCGCGCAGAGTAGTGGCATGGTAGCCGTTGTGCGCTAATAGCTTCTCTGCGGCGTCGAGTATCTTCTTTTGTGTGCCCACTCTATTCATACAGTTGATTAAAACACATGTTTGAATTAAAGTCAATCTTCTCCCCTTCTTACTCTCAGTACGGTGGGGGCGATATAGACCGATGGTCCGGGCATGAAAAAAGCTGATGAAGCCGTAGGCAGAAAAGGAGAAGGCCTGTTTAAATTAAAGGATGATTAAAGTTCATTTCTTTAACTCTCCCTTAACGTCAGGCACGTATAATGGAAACATACAGAAGAGTACTCCTAAACCTGCAACTCTCTAGTATAGAGACAGGAGGTTACCAAGATGGCAAGACTAGACGACAACTGGCAGGTAGTTCTGGACGACGACAAGCTGATCAGGACAGCCAAAAAGAGGGCACGGGAACTTGAACTACTAAAGTGCATCAACCTCACGGAGATTTTTAAAGATGTTAAGGCCTGCGGCACTCACACAAGAAGTACGAAAGAGAAGTTCAACGCCTAGCAGGGCAATAGAAGACTTAGAACCGATCACTTAAGATATCAAACATAGATAAAGTAACCAAGGAGATTCAAAATGAAGAAGATCAATACTTTCAAAACCGACATCGTAGCCTATGCAGTACTCATAGTAGCAGTAGTGAGCACCATAGCTATCGCTTAAGAGCAGACAGGTCTGAAGAGTTACGCAAGAAGCCCCGTGGTTCTAATGAACCACGGGGCTTCTTGCGTCCGGTCAATCTATATGAGAGGTCTGTCTTGAGAACTCTCTTTTCTGTCTAAGTCAACCCCCATGTAAGTCAACTCCATGGCGAACCGACGGCAACGCCGGAGCCATAAGCCTCCTACCCTGCCTTCTTGTTTAGATCGAGGCACGCACCCGTTGCGAGTTTCTCCGTATGCTCCTTGGCCTCCACAGGTTTAGAGAAGTAGTACCCCTGAAGTTTGTCGCAACCGAGGCTTACAAGCAGGTCGAGCTGATTTCGCTCCTCCACGCCCTCAGCAATAACATCGAGTCCGAGGCTATGGGCCATTGTTATTATCGCCGTTATTATAGACCTGTCGTCTCTGTCGGTCATAATATCCTGCACGAAAGACCTGTCTATCTTAAGCATGTCAATAGGCATAAGCTTCATATAACTGAGTGACGAGTAGCCTGTACCGAAGTCGTCTACCGAGAACTTAACACCGAGCCCCTTCAGCTTGTGCATCTTCTTCACCACCTCTTTGGCATCGGTCATGACCACAGACTCGGTTATCTCAAGGTCGAGATGCTCGGGCTCAAAACCCGAAACTTTAAGCGCATGAGCAACGGTCTCTACAAAGTTGCTATCATTGAACTGGCGCGCGGAGATATTTACGGAAACATTCAGCTCGTCATAACCTGCGTCATGCCACTCTTTACCCTGCGCGCAGGCGGTATTAAGAACCCAGTTGCCTATCTGTACGATTAGACCAGTCTCTTCGGCTATATCTATGAACTTTAATGGGGGGATCAGTCCGCCCTCAGGATCTTTCAGGCGGACAAGGGCCTCGGTGCCGGTAATCTTTCCGGTACTAAGACTCAACTGGGGCTGGTAGTGGAGTACAAGGAGGTCGCGCTCAACGGCATTGTCGAGCACGCTCTCGATTCTGAGCGCCTCCATAGACTTAGAGGCCATGCTCTTGGTAAAGAGCTGATACATGTTCTTGCCCTCTCCCTTTGCCCGGTACATGGCGATTTCTGCATTCTTCAGGAGCGTAGCCGCAGTGTCGCCGTCGTGGGGAAAGATGCTGATGCCTATGCAGCCGCTAACGCTAACCTCTTCGCCGCTAAGGACAAGAGGTGTTCTGAACGAATCGAAGACCTTCTCTACCACCATTGGCAGATCTTCTACGCGCGCAAGATCCTGGAGCAGCATACCGAACTCGTCTCCTCCGAGTCGCGCAACTACGTCACCGTCTCTCAGTGACGCCTGGAGCCGCTCTGCCACGGCAACCAACAGCTTGTCGCCCTCGTGGTGGCCGAGAGAATCGTTGACCATCTTGAATCGGTCGAGATCCATATAGAAAAGCGCCGCAAGCCTCTTTCTCCACAGATCCCTCTTTATCATCTGGTCGAGCCTGTCCATAAAGAGGTTCCTGTTCGGAAGCCCGGTAAGCTGGTCGTAGTAGGCCATCTGCGTTACAGCCTCCTCGCCCTTCTTGCGCACGACTATCTCATCGTCACGCTCCTTCATCGTGGTCTCAAGCCGTTCGGCCATGTTGTTGAAGTTCATGGCGACGTCTCGCATCTCGTCAGCGCTGTCAACCTCTATTCGCGTAGTGAAGTCGCCCTCTCCAATACCGGCAGTAGCGGCCTTGAACTTTTCGAGCGGACGCGAGATTGCTCTCGAGACGAACCAGCTCATCAAGGCGGCGAGCAGCACGACGGTTGAGATGATAATGACCAGCCACTGCTTTAGTCCGGCAACGGCGGCAAAGGCGTCGTCGCTATCGTGCTCGACAACCATGATCCAGCCGAGCCCTGCGAAGCCTCCGAACCCGACGGAGCGCGAGTAGGCAAACAGCTCCTCTTCGGACTCATGCCCGTCCTCGGTCGTATGCACAACTGTCAGGAAGCCGCTCTTCTCCGTCATGCGGGAGAAGAGACTGCCCTCGTCATGCGAGACAAAGTGGGTATCGACGTCGGTCGAGTAGATGACACTGCCTTCTCCGGTCAGGAGCTTCATGTCGGCCTGATGGTTGCCGTCCTTCTGCTCAAACGCCTTTATTACGCCTATAGCATCTTCAATATTGAGCGCCATATTCAGAACGCCGAGGAACTCGCCGTCCGGGCCGTCTATCCTCAGACCAACATCGAAAGCTTCTATATTTGCGCTCTCATCATGGCTGACCCTTACAATACTGCTACCCCCCTTCGCGGCCTCCTGCCACCACGCTTCGTCGTTCTGACGGTAGTCGGTGGTCTTGTTGCTCATTGCGATATTGGCTCCATAACGGTTCGTTATGAATACCTCGCCGAAGACCTTGTTGCCAGTGCTGCGCCGGTCATAGAAGAGCATCTTGTCTCTTATTGTAGATGAAGTGCTGTTGGAAAGAATGGATGAGGCAACTGAGGCCGGACTTGATGAGGAGGCGGTCCAGGCCGCGTCTCTTGAGTCGATCATGGCGTTTATAGCTGGGTCGGAGAGTGCGGCAAACTCGGCGTTCGACCGCTTCAGTTCGGCAATGAGTGCTGGGTTTGTAATATACTCTTCAAAGATCTCTATGTTGTTATGTACACGCATCTCGATCTTATGCAGCAACTGTTCGGTAACCAGAACACTTCTGTCCCCTAACACCTGCTTAAGAGCATTCTGAGAGATATGGATAGATAGGTAACCAAGCAGAAGCGTCAACAGAATAACAACTGTGAAGCCTGAGATGAGCTTATAAGTGATCTTCATAATATCATTTACTTCGGGTCGTCAAGGAGCCAATTGGGTCATTCCGCATACTTCCAGTAATCATTATCGCAGTGTTCATCAATATACACCTATAGTACTATATCGCCCTTGAGCCTACAAAACTTTAGCTTTTGTGTTATATTTGATATATTAACAACAAACTCCATAAAAACAGACATTTAGACAGCTAAAGGAGCGACTCAGGGTAGATCTATTAGAACTGTTTTTGCACATAAAATGTAGATTGAAATGCTTAAAGAATTCTCTTTGGAAACCGATAAAAGAGGTGTACGAAGCCTCTGGTGCAACTCAAATATTGGACCGACCCGCCGGGGGCTTCTAAACTATCTAAAGTTCTTCTCTTAATGGTAGAAGAACGGTTTTGGTTTCATCCTCCGCTGAAACCTGAATAAGAGTGAGGGGGCGTACCGTTACACGGGCCGCCCCCTCACTCTTATTTCCGCTCTTTTTTCCCACTCTTTTTTGCTATGATACTTGCAGAGCTAGAGAGTATCAGGATAACTACCAACGGACAGAACGAAAATGAACGACAAAAGAGAGCAAGAGACGGTAGCCGGAGCGCTCGGAGCAGCAACAGAGACGCTAAAAGAGGCTGGGCTCGAGACACCGGGCCTTGAGGCCGAATTTCTGCTGACCTACCTTCTAGACATCAAAAGACACGCCCTCTTTATGACTCCCGACAGACCCCTCTCCAAAGAGCAGAGCACGCTCTTCAAGACCCAGATCGCGAGACGCGCAGAGGGTGAACCCCCGCAGTACATCACGGGCCGTACCGAGTTCATGGGGCACGACATAAGGGTAACTCCTGCAACTCTTATACCCCGGCCGGAGACCGAGCAACTGGTCGAAGAGGCAATCAAACTGGTAACCGAGAAGGGTAACGACGGGGCCGCCGAGGTGCAAATTCTCGACCTCTGTACCGGTAGCGGCTGCATCGCGGTTTCCGTGGCTTGTGCTCTTATGTCCGCTCACATAGTAGCGACCGACCTCTGTGAAGAGGCGTTAGCTGTGGCCAAAGAGAACGCTATAGCCACCGGAGTGGCCGACCGGGTAGAGTTTCTCTCCGGCGACCTCTTTGGGGCCCTAACCAGCCCCTCTTCCACCCGTCTCTTTACCAGTGGGTGCTTCGACCTTATCCTCTCAAACCCGCCCTACATCGCGTCGGGCGAACTCGACGACTTGCAACCGGAGGTAGCGGAACACGAACCGCGCTCTGCGCTCGACGGCGGCCCGGACGGGCTCGACGCTATAAGACGGATAGTCAAAGAGGCTCCGGCGTATCTGAAGCCGGGCGGCAGACTGATAATGGAGATCGGATACGAAGAAGCAAAAGCGGTTAAAGAGCTGCTAAAGAGCAGCGGGCGGTTTATTGGATTTGAAATAAAGAAAGATCTGAACGGGATCGAACGAATGGTCGTGGCGGTTATAGCTGACAGATAAAAAGAGCGCCTGTTCAGACGGGTAGCGCCTGTTCCAGACGGTAAAAAGAGTTTAGGCCGAAGCACGTCAGGTAGGGGCAACCTCTAGCGCCTTGCACTTCTCCCAGAGCGTCTTTCTCGAAATCCCCAGAAGCTTCGCGGCAAGAGACTTACTTCCCTCGGCCTCTGCAAGCGCCTTGAGTATACACTGCTTCTCAAAGTCCTTTACCGCCACCGAGAGGTTGCAGCACCTGCCCCCACCGCCTCCGCTAAGAGAGTCGGCGCAAGAGTTTAGGTCGTCGGGTAGGTCGCGCAGCTCTATCTCCGTGCCACGGGCCAGAACCACCGCGCGCTCGACAATATTGACAAGCTCTCTGATATTACCCGGATAGGCGTACCTCAAGAACGCCTCGCGGACGCTTGCAGAAAAGCCCATCTTCCCCTTGCCGTTCTGCTCGGAAAATTTCGTTAAAAAATAGTCGGCCAGAAGCAGCACGTCATCTCGCCGCTCCCTTAACGGCGGCAGGGTAATAGGCACGACATTTAACCTGTAGTAGAGGTCTTCTCTAAAGTTCCCGGCAGCTACCTCAGCCTTCAGGTTCCTCTGAGTTGCGCATATTATGCGCACGTCCACGCTTATTGTCTGCGTGCCTCCGAGCCTGTCGAACTCCTTCTCCTGCAACACGCGCAAAAGCTTCACCTGTATAGCCGGGGTCAGCTCGCCTATTTCGTCTAAAAAGAGCGAGCCCCCGTCGGCAAGCTCGAACCTGCCCTTCTTACCCTTTACGGCCCCTGTAAAGGCCCCCCTCTCATACCCGAAAAGCTCGGCCTCCAGGAGCGTCTCCGGCAAAGCGGCAGAGCTTATCTTAACAAAGGGGCCGTCTTTACGAAGAGAGTTATAATGGATGGCGTTGGCGATAAGCTCCTTGCCGGTGCCCGATTCGCCGAGCACAAGCACAGTGGCGTCTGTCGCAGCCACCGTCTTAACGCTCTCTACAACCGATGCCATCTTCTCGCTCTTGTAGAGCATGCCGTCGAAGTTGTACCTCCGCTCGACCTGCTCCTTTAACATCAGGTTCTCCTCTTCGAGTTCCCGAAGGCGCATAACGCGCTCTACCATCAGCAAGAGCTTGTCCATGGAGAAGGGCTTGGTTATGTAGTCGTAGGCGCCCATCTTCATCGCCTCAACAGCGGTATCGACCGAACCGTAGGCAGTAATAAGAATAACCTTGGCCTCGGGCGCGTACTGCTTGCAGGCCTTCAGCACCTCTATGCCGTCGGTGTCCGGCAGTCGAAGATCCGTTATCACGAGGTCGAAGGTAGACTCCTTAAGGGCCTCAATTCCGTCGTGCCCAAGTCCGGTCTCAATAACGGTAAGCCCCTCCTCGGCAAGCGCATCGGATATAGAAATCCTCATCAACGGCTCGTCGTCTACTATAAGTATTCTCTTCACTCAGAGGCTCTCTTTCTTTAGAGGCACAGACGTACTTCTGTTTACCCTACTTACTCAGGTTTCAATGCTGGTTTCCAGGTCCGGTTCGGGCAGTATGACCGGTAGATAGAGTTTAAAGGTCGTGCCGACTCTCAGCGTGGACTCAACCTCTATCCTCCCCTTGTGCCGCTCGATTATACCACGACTGACAGACAGCCCCAAGCCCGTACCGCTGCCGACCCCCTTGGTGGTATAGAAGGGATCGAATATCCTGTTCAGGCTATCGGCCTCTATCCCGCAGCCGTTGTCTCCGATAGTTATGGAGTACCAACCGCCCTTTGCGCTCGTAGCCACCTCTATTCTCCCCACCTGCTCCACCGACTGTACGGCGTTCAGGAGCAGGTTCACGAGCACCTGCTCAATCTGATGCCGGTCTGCAAGCACGTCCGGCAAGTCTGTGCCGAGGCGAGTGACGACATTAATGTCGCGCCCCTTGATAGAGTGATGAATGAGCGGCAGCACCGACTCTATGAGCGAATTGATGTCAACGCGCGCAAGCTCCGGGTCGTGCTGCTGAGAGAAATCCAGCAGCTGGCGAACGATGTTCTGGGCGCGCGTTATGCCGTCTTCGATAAAGTCGATATACTCGGTCTTTCGCTCGTCGGTAAGGTTGCGGTTCTTGAAGTTGTAGATACAGTTGAGCACGCCTCCGAGCGGGTTGTTTACCTCGTGGGCCACGCCTGCGGCAAGCTGTCCGACTGCAGCGAGCTTTTCACTCGAAATAACACGGGCCTCCATCTCGCGCCGGGCCGTAACGTCTTCGGCCATCCAGATAACGTACTCGACCGGCCTCTGGCTGTTCGTAAGTTCGGCAGAGAGTATCGGGAAGATAGAACTCTGGACGCGAAGGTCGCGCGAACCCGGCCCCTTTTGCGACACCCTGCGCTCAAGGCTTACAGGTTTCCCGGTCTTGAAGACAGACTCTACGACTTCCTTCAGCCCTTCTCGCAGTTCGAAGTCTCCTAGATGAGTGACAAAGTCGGCGCCGTAGCAGTCGAGGCCCGGGGTGGCCTTGCAAATAGGACACTCTTCGAGCCCGTGCCTGTTCCAGTCGACTATCTTCAAGTCCTTGCCTATAACGTAGAGGCAGTACGGCAGAGAGTTTATTATCGACTCGACAAGGTTCTTCTGGTGGCTCAGGTTGTCCTGACTTATCTGTATCCGCTCTTCGTTCTCGCTGAGGTTTCTGACCATCTGCTTGAAGGTCTCGGCAAGATCTGCGATCTCGTCGTTGCCCTCGGTCGGAAAACCGAAACCGATATTCAGATCCCCGGAGCTTATCAGTTCAGCCTTGGTGTTCAGCGCCTTTATCGGCCTGATAATCCTTAGCGTTATAAGAGACGCAACACCGGTTGCGAGAAAGAGCGCAACGGTGGAGATTGCTATAACGGCCTTGATGTTCTCATTCTGAAGTTCAACGAAACGCTCTTTGGGAACCCCGACAAAGAGCGCGCCGATAACCTCGTCTCTGTAGTTGGTAATCGGGTCGAAGGCAGCCATGTAGGACGAGCCGGCCACAACTGTCTCGCCCCTGAAACCCTCATTAGACAGTATCTTGTCGAGCACCTCGGACGGGTAGAGGTGCCCTACCGCACGACCGCCCTCTTCATTCCTAACATTGGTGGCTACCTGAACCCCGCCCATGGAGATGGAGACCAGAGAGCCGGGAATGGTATCTGCAAACGAGTCCGGCACAAAGGTATCGTTGTTGGTAAGGTCTCCGGTTATTATAGCTCCGACAACCGTGTCGGCTTCGTTCATAACGGGAGTTACGACCACCAGCAACATTCCGCCGCTAAGAACCCCGTACTCGGGCTGCTCTACCTCATCGGAATCGCTGATCAGGAGAACCCTTCCCTGCTCGGTGAGATTCTCCTGATCGATCAGGTCCTGATCGATCAATTCGGTAGAGATAACGGACACTCCCGACGTAATTGCGCGCTCCACGAGGCCGTTTATGGAGACCTTGTTACCGGTCGATTCAGAGTTCAGTGACGCAATTATTCGAGCATTTTTGTCAACAATATTCCATAGATCGACATGCGGCCTGTACTTCTTCCACGCCTTCAGCTGAGAGCGCAAAAAACCGGTATCACCAGCCGCAATAGCCCGTTTTATATACGATTCCGTCGAGGCCTGCAGCATTCCGTACTTCATCTGGTGGGCCCGCGCATAGTACTGTACACGTGCCGCTTTGAGGCTGTTGCTCACTGTTACCTGAGCGTCAACTTTCATATTTTTGCTTATAATTAAGGTACTTAGGAGGGCGAGCAGGATCGTTGGCACGAGCGTGACCAAGAGGAACGAGAGCATCAGTTTTCTGCCGATATTCATCTCAGTCCACACTCGAAGAGGTAACTATAGTGACTGGAAAAAGCCATATAAATTAACTTATTACAAACGAAATACAATGTCAAGAGGAGAGAAACGGCTGCCCTTCCGCCAGGGTCGAACCACCGGGGTTAACGGCCACAATAGTGCCCAAAAAAGAGGCAATAACAGCTTAAATACCGACGAAAAGTGGCGAATTACGGAGATTTTCTGAAGAATCGGCGAAAGAACCGAGAATATACCGAGACACTCGGAGACCAAACTGGTAAGGCCTGCGACAAAATCCGGCTCGATATAAGTGGGAATTAAAAGTGGTCCAAAAAGGAGGACGGAGGGGCCTTTTGGGCCCCTCCGCTTACGGCAGGATATTTTAACTAGAGTACTTCTTTGTTGACTTACAGCAACTGCTGTGGCGAGTGCCACCACGTGTGGAAAGACTTCTGCTGCTATATATAAACCCTCTGTTATCCTAGTTCAGGGATTATAGTCGAAACGTATTGGGGAAGTGCACAAAGTATAAAAGCCATAAACGTGAAGGGTACTTCAGACTACAGATACTATTATACGGATTCACCGTTAAGGGAAGATTAGAAGAAACTGGTTTACAGCTCCGGTAAATAGTAGAGTGACCGGGTCGAATGACAGAATAAATTCCGTTCTGCCTTTAGTCGAAATGGTATACTTCCGAAGATATATTTAAACCCGGACTCTCACCCCTGGCTCTCTCTAAAGAAAAGACCGTAAAGAATGCACAGCAAAAGAAGATACATATGGGGCTACTCGCTCGCGCTAGTCTCCGCCCTCTCCTTTTCGACCAAGGGGGTAATCGCCAAGCTCCTCTACGCCCACGGCATGGAGCCCGTCGGCATGCTCGCGCTCAGGTTCGCAATTGCCACGCCCTTTTTCTGGGCCCTGCTCTTTCTCTTTCCGTCAGAGAAGGTCCGGCCCCGCGACATCGGTTATCTGGTTCTTAGCGGAATCTTGGGCATCTACCTCTCGGCCCTTGCCGACTTCTATGGACTCAAATTCATGGAGGCCTCACTAGAGCGGCTGATAGTCTACACCTACCCGGTCTTCGTGCTGCTCTTCTCCGCACTCTTTTTTAAAGAGAGGCTCTCGCGCGCCATCATCTTACCTCTAATCGTCACCTACTTTGGGCTTGCCATCGCGTTAGAGGCCTTTACCGGAGGGCTTGGCGGCCACACGGGC
>JADFVP010000008.1 GCA_015222595.1 Pseudomonadota bacterium | reverse complement strand
GTGGCGAAGCTGAGGCCGATCTTTGGATTCACGTGCATTTGGCCGAGCCCTTTTATCTGGTACTCGACAGGGTCTTCGATGGTAATAATATTTCTGTTGTTCGAATTTATCTTGCTGAGCGCAGAGTAGAGCGTTGTGGATTTACCGGCCCCTGTCGGCCCTGTTACTAGAATGATCCCGTTGCTCCGTTTCAGGAGCTTGACGAAGTTCTTTACCTGTAGAGGGGTGAGCCCAAGGGAGTCGAGGGAGATTATTCCGGCCTTTCTGTCGAGCAGCCTTAGTACTATCCGCTCTCCGAAGGTGGTCGGTATTATAGAGACCCTGACGTAGATATCTTTGCCGGCTACAAGCAGGCGTATCTTGCCGTCCTGCGGCAGGCGCTTTTCGGCAATGTCGAGCCCGGCCATTATCTTCACCCTGCTCGAGAGCGCTTCTTGCAATACCTTCGGCGGGGTGAGCACGTGGTAGAGCACGCCGTCTATCCTGAAACGGACTTCGACCTCGCGCTCGTACGGCTCTATATGAATGTCGCTTGCACGGTCCTTTACGGCCTGAAAGAAGAGAGAGTTGAGGAGCCTGATTATTGGCGCCTCGTCAGTAATATCTATTAAATCCTTTGGCTCCTCCCACGCCGTGGTCAAAGAGTCGAGGCTCTCGTCACTGACATCAATATCTTCGATAACTTCTGAAGCCGAGCCGGAGAGCGCATCGTAGAAGCGGTTTATGGCGCCGAGAAGCTCGGCCTTGTCCGCAAGCACCGGTACTACGTTCGTGCCGGTCATGCGACCGATCTCTTCAACAGCGAAGAGGCCGGTGTGGTCGGCCATGGCAACGGTAATGGTGTTGTTCTCTTTTTTGAGAGGCAGAACGAGGTTCTTCTTTACGAAGCCGAGCGAAAGGGTTTCGAGCAAGGCCGGGTCTACGTCAGAGTCGGCTATGTGGGCGAGCCGGTGCTCTGTCTTGATACTGCTCTTATTGAGTGCGTCGTCGCTCATGATTGGTTGCCGACCTCTTTTAAAGCTGCTTTACTCGGCGGTTCGGTAGACGTCTACTACGATACGGTACGGGTTCTCTAGCGTAGAGTTCTTTACCCTGCTTCCTCTTTTGAACGATAGGTCGAGCTTCGTGACAGGGCCTGACTCCAGTTGCGTGCTTACGGGGCCCGACAGGTTCATAAGTTCTGTTGAGTGCTCTGCCGCAGTTACTCCACCGCTAGACGCGCCGGTAATTCTGATCGTCGCACTCTCTGCTCTTCTTGTAACTCTGTACTTGGCCGGGGCGGTAAGTTCTATTACCACGCGGTGGTACTTCTTATGCTCTCCGGTGCGTATATTTCTTATCGTTGCCCCTGCCGGAGGCTGGGGCCCTGTCGAAGTGTGACTCTTCTTCAGCGTGCTTTTGGCTACAGGTACTGTTGCTGTATTTTTAGAAATCATCGTAGAAGTCGCTGTAGAAGTCACTGTTGTTGGTTTTGTCGGTTTTGTTGAGGTTTTAGGCTCCGCAACCTCGGCACTCTTTGCCTGTTGCGCTTCGCCCGCGTTCTTTACCGGCACAACACTCTCTTTGGCGGCGGCATCTGTTGTGGCTTTAAGAACCTCTGCGCTCATTACAGCCGGGGCCGGACTCTTGTAACCTCCGATATCCGGAAGCTCTTTTATCGGGTCGCCCCCGAACTCTATCTTCTTTTTCGATCTCAACTCTTCTAGTTCTTCGAAGTTGTCGATTATGTACGGGGTGACATAGATGAGGAGGTTCGTCTTCTCGTCCTGCTCGCTTGAGTACTTGAAGAGCCAGCTTAGGATCGGTATGTCGCCGAGTATAGGTACCTTGGTAACCGACTTGACTTTCTGAGTCTGGATCAGTCCGCCGATGACTACAGTCTGCCGGTCTTTAACCACCACCGTGGTCTTAGCAGAGCGCGTGGTGGTGATGAGGTCCGAAGCGCCGGAGACGGTTGTTGTGGCAAGGGCCGAAATTTCCTGAAAGAGATCGAGCTTTACGAATCCTCCTTCGCTGATCTTCGGTTTTATCCTGAGCGTAATGCCGACGTTCTTGCGCTCAATGGATTGCAGTAGCGGCTGCGACGTTGTCGTTGCCTGCCGCTCGATGCTCGACAAGAAGGGCACGTTCTTGCCGATGACTATCTCGGCCTCGGAGTTGTCGCTTGTGAGGATATGAGGCGTGGAGAGTATGTTGACGACGTCGTTGAACTCGCTTAGCGAGAAGAGTGCGGCAAAGCCTGGTGCCGAGAGGTTGAAGGTAGTGCCGTCCGACTTGGTGACAGGTACGGATATGTAGTTGCCGAGCCCGCCGATCGAGAGCCCCGACATGCCGTTGACAACCTTCTGTATCTCGCTCTGGTTGATCGTGCCAACTCCTCCTATGGCAATGGGCTCGCCACCGGAAACTCCCGCTACGCGCCACTTGGTGCCGAGGTCTAGGGCTTTTCCGATAGAGACCTCAGTGATCATAGCCTCCACAAAGACCTGCTTCGGTCTCCGGTCGAGTTTTTTTATAACGTGCACAAGGCCCTGATAGTCGGCAGGCGACGCCATGATGATTAACGAGTTGGAACTCTTGTCAGGGGTGATGCTGATCTTTGATGAAAGTTGGGTCGGGTCGTCTGTATCTACAGACGAAGAGTTCAGTAGCCGGTCGAGCACTCCGCTTAACTCCGTTGCCTCGGCATTTTCGAGGTAGTAGACGTTGATCCTGCTCGACGACTCTGTACCCGGCGTGTCGAGCACGGAGATAAACCGCTTGAGGTTGTTGCGCGCCTTGATGGGCAAAGAGAGAATTATGGCGTTCAGCCTGAGATCGGCGGAGATGCCGCCGCCTGTGCCCTCTGCTCCGGGGGTATTGAGCCAGCCGAGACCGCTTCTTTGCGCCTCGATCCTTAGAAGTTCTACGATCGTCTCGGCCTTGGTATGGGACAGGTAGACGATCTCCGGCTCATCGGTCATAGGCTCGGTATCGACAGAGCTGAGGATACTCATTATCTTCTTTGTGTTCGCCACCGAGTCTACTATTAGCAGCGCGTTGCGCGCGCCGAAGATGGAGAGCTGCCCATAGCGCGACATGAGTGGCTGAACGAGCGTAAAGGCATCCTGCGTGGAGATATAGTCGAGCGGAACGAGCCGGACGACATACGACTCTACGGGGTCGAGCCCCGGGCCTCCGGCGCGTACGACCTGTGCGGCGCTCTGTCTGGCCTGAGTAAGCGGGATGACCTTGTACCCCTTGCCGACGGAAATGATCGTATACTTCTTGAGTTCAAGAGAAGAGGTGAAGAGTTCCAGAGCCTCATCTGTAGAGAGCTTCATAGGGGCGACGATAGTTACCTTGCCCTTTAGCGTGTCGTCGAAGATAAAGTTCTTGCCGGTCAGCTCGCTCATTATCTTTACTATAGAAGATATTTCAACATTCACGAAGTTGATGCTTATCTTCTCGCTCTGGTGCTCTGCACCAGTAGAGTCAGGCGCGCCGAGCAGCACGCAGACACAAAGGGCGATACCGAGAACAGTAGCAAGTTTTTTTAGTATGTTGTTCATTCGACCAAGACCATTCAGTTTGGATGCTCTCCGGTAAAGATCAAGTAGCGGAGAGGGAAAAAAGAAGAGCAAAAAATGGGACAAAAAACCGATAAAAGAACTGATCTACACCATCTTATAAACTAATATAGTGGCCCTACCATGTCCATCGTTATTTTACCCGGTAGTTGAGGCTCAACTTTTTTCCGTCGCGTTCAATATCTATAGAGAAGTTACGCTCTCCTCTGAGGGCTGAGAGAACCTGTATTGCCCGTTCAGGAGAAGTCATGTCGTAGTTGTTCACGCGTTTTAAGATGTCGTTGTTCTTAAGCCCAATTGCGTCGAAGATCCCCTCTGGCCTTATCTCCGTTACCCTGAAGCCGTCTATCTTGCCGTCTATGGTAAAGGGAGTCATTCTTGCGTCGGACAAAATGCTGCTCATCTCCTCCATTGCGCCAAGCACGGCTTGCTGGTCGATGACCCACTCTGTGTCGGATATCTTCCTGGAGTACATAACCGGGGTGCTCTCGCGCCCATCTACCTGAGTCCTTGGCCGGGTCGTAACCGCAGACGGTAGAGCAGGGGTAAACAGAGTTGCTTTCTCGGTAGCGGGCATCTTGAAGAGGAGTTCCTCCGAGCCGGATTTAACTACTGCGTGGTCGCCGGAAACGGTCATGAGTGTGCCTAACCCGAAGACGTTGTCGCCGAGCCGGAAGCTTTCTTGCAATTGGCTCTCTGTGTTGACAAATATTGCGAAGCTCAGCTGGTGTGCGTTCTCGGAGACGTATGTGCCCGCAAGTAGAAGCTTCTTCAGTATTCCGGCACTATCCGCCTGAGGCGTGGAGGCGGCAGTTATTTTAGCGGACTCAGAGGCTGTAAAGCTCTCCGGCAGCCCCGGAAAGACGGGATCTTCGACGATAGGCGCATACTCGTT
Organism: Pseudomonadota bacterium; assembly: GCA_015222595.1. GTDB lineage: Bacteria > Desulfobacterota > GWC2-55-46 > GWC2-55-46 > JADFVP01 > JADFVP01. The sequence continues at coordinate 2,570 of JADFVP010000008.1, read as the reverse complement.
GATCGGCACCTGTCCGGAGTTGCTCTTAACGGCTACCGGGGTAACGGAAGAGACCTTAACGGCTCTTTTGTAGATTATCGCGTCACTAAAAAGAATGGCGAGCACGGCAAAGGTTGCAAAAAGGAGCGCCGAGTTGAGAATATTGAGTTTTCTAAGCGTCATTTTAAGCTCTGTTCGCTATGGTTGGATATGGAAAAGAACGGTCTGTACGGCGAGTAAAGGTATGTAGAATTTTAACAGAAAGAGGTGGTATATCAAGGTAAATAATTTTTATATATTGCTACCTTAGAATATTTTTGCTATAAATTATTTATATGAAATTCAGAGCCGACAGAGGTTTTACGCTGATAGAGTTGATGGTGGTTATCGTTATACTCGGTATACTGGCGGCTGTGATCGCACCCCGCATAATGGGCAGGGCTGACGAGGCGAAGGTTACCGAGGCCCGCGTTCAGATCAAGAACTTCGAGACAGCGCTAAAGCTCTACAAACTCGATAATGGGCGGTTTCCGTCTACAGATCAGGGGCTCGAATCACTTGTTACGGCTCCGGCTACAGGAAAGGTTCCGCTAAAGTGGCGAAAAGGCGGTTATCTCGAAAGCCGCAAGGTTCCTGCTGATCCGTGGCACAACCCCTACGTCTACGCCTCGCCCGGACTGCACGGCGACTTCGACATAATCTCATACGGAGCCGATTCCGCCAGGGGCGGCATCGACTTTGACACAGATATAGAGTCGTGGGCGACCGACTGATAAGTTTACCCACTTCACCCGAATCCAACGCACCTCGGACGGTTCCCATGCTTTCGAGACCAATCAAAAAATCGTCTAGCTACACCTGCTCGCCGGACTATCACCAAAACAGAAGAGTTACTTCCATAGAGCCCTCATCAGAGACCACTATGGCCTGTAGGCGCGGCTTTACGTTAATAGAGCTGATTGTGGTCATGGTGATTATCTCTTTAGCGCTCGCTATTGTGCTGCCGCGCCTTACCTCCGTTACGTCAGCGAATCTTAAGAGCGACGCGGTGAAGCTCTCGGCCCTTGTACGGTACCTGCATGAGGCTGCCGAGAGCAAGAAGCTCACGTACAGGCTCTCCTTCGACCTCGACAGAGGTACTGTTGGGGTAGAGAGGTCTCAAGTAGGTAGGTCTCCAGTAGATAGGTCTAAAGAAGCCGTAAAGTATGTGCCTGAGCCGGAGAGCGCGCTCCGGGGCTTTGCTCTGGCGTCCGGCGTGGAGTTTGTCGATCTTCTCGCTCCGGGCACAGGAAGGGTCGAGTCGGGAACTGTTCAGATACTGCTATCACCCGCAGGGAGTATGCCCTTTACCGTCCATTTAGGCGCTGGTGAAGATGACCGCGTGCTTACGCTCGGGTTCAATCCGTATAACGGCAAAATAGTTATTGAAGAGGGGTACAAGTGACAGGGCGTCTTATAGGTTCTTTCTATAGAAGAGGGTGCAAAGGAGTTGGCGCGGCGAGACTAACTCGCGCGACTATTGGCGACTCGTGCGGCTTTACGCTTTTAGAAGTCATGATAAGCCTCGCCATCCTCTCCGGGGTGATAGTGACCGTTATAGCGAGCCTCAACTACCATCTAAGCATTTTATCTTACGATATCGACCTTGTAACGGCTACAGTTATAGGACGCGAAAAGGTAGAGCGGCACGCGATATCGGGTTTACCGAAGACACGCTTCGGCATAGCCGGAGAGCGTGGCGAGGCGCATGAGCGTTTCACGTGGAAGGTAGAGACCTCCGGCACTGAGGTGCCGGGGCTTGTACGAGTAGAGACGGAAGTCAAGTGGGACGAAACTCCGGGAGTCACCTTTGTTACCTTTTCGAGATAAAGGCCTAAGAGGTCAACTTCTGTACGGAGCACACAAGCGTATCGGTGCGGGCTCTTCAGGGGAGCAAGAGCGGTGCTCTGGGTTTACGCTTATTGAACTCTTAATAGCCGTTGCCATCGGCTCTATTATAATCGCTGCGCTCTATGCGACCTTCTTCTCCGTGATAGGCGCAGGCTCTGGCGTTAGCGAACGGCTGGAGAGCCGGATAGCGGCAGGCCGCTTTCTCGACCGTTTCTCGCGCGACATAGAGGGCGCGTTCTACAACTCGGCCGTAGTATCCACCGGACTCTACGGCACGATTCTCGGCCCAGGCTCTGAGATGGTAACGACCACCTTCACCTACCCGGTCGTTTCCGAGAGCGGCCCCACTAGCGATCTTGTGAGAGTGCGTTATCATTTAGAAGAGGCATCCGGTTCGTCTTTGTACCCAGCTGACGCAGGTTATTCAGGTAACGCAGGCGGCGCGTATGCTATCTACAGAGAAAGCTCCAACCCGTATCTCGGCGAAAAGTTCGATGTAGAGGTGATAGACTCCATAGAGTCTATGAAGATAGGTTACCTTAGCGGCGGGGTCTGGACCGGTGTCTGGGACTCAGAGCGTTACTCCGGTCTGCCGGACGCCGTACGCGTAGAGATACTCCTTGGCGACGGCGAAAGGCTTTCGGGTATCTACAGGACACGGATAAGATGATTAGGCGAACCTTGAGATCAGAGGGCGGCTT
>JADFVP010000079.1 GCA_015222595.1 Pseudomonadota bacterium | reverse complement strand
GAGTCGAGACCGGACTGTTAACAAGAGAGCTTTATCAAAGCCTCCACTCTTGAAAGAAATACGAGTTCTTCCTCTGACCGGGTATCGGTTGCTATGAGGCTGAAGTAATGAGCATCAACGTACAGTCCTCTAACGGGAGTTTTTAATCTAATGAACTACAATGTTTGCCCGAGGTGTCACAGCAAGTTCTACGCAGCCCTCACGGAGACAGACGTTAACTGTCCGTTCTGCGGTTACTTACACACCGGCAGCGAACGCAGGGGGCGCAAAAGGGCGCAGATATCTAGAAGCTGCGATGTGCTTCTGGGTGGAGTCAAGATTCCGGCAATGACAATAGATGTATCGGCAAACGGTCTGGCGCTGGAGCTGAAAGAGGATATAGAGCTCGCTGTTAACGACACGCTCGAAGTTCGTGTGCATGACTTTGATATTGATACGGAGTCTAACGTTGTCTGGGTACGTAAAGGGGATAATGCCTACACAAGCTTCGGGGTCAGTTTTGTCGAGTAGCAGAACACTCCCGGGTTGACTTTTATAATAGATTAACAACAAAAAAGAGAAGGCCAAAGGCCTTCTCTTTTTTGTTGTCTGGGAATATAATGGAAGCGCTCTACTGCTTCATATCATGCTTTTTTATTAGACTGTAGAGGGTAGGGCGGGTAAGCCCAAGCTCTTCGGCCGCCTTGCTTATGTTGCCTTTGTGTTTGTCGAGCACTATACCTATGAGTTCGACCTCAAGCTCCTCTTTTGCCGCCTTAAGGTTGAGTGTCTTCTTTCCTATGCCTGCGGTCTCAAAGCCGAGGTCGTCGGGAGTAACGGTCGTACCGGAGGCAAATGTGACTGCGCGCCGTATGCGGTTTTCCAGCTCCCTGACGTTGCCGGGCCAGTCGTGCCGGACAAGGGCGCTCTCGGCCTGAGAGCCGAGTATCTTCGGAGGCGACTCTTTGTCCGAGAGTCGGTTGAGAAAGATCTTGGCCAGAAGCAGTATGTCGTCGCCCCGCTCTTTTAGAGAAGGCAGTTCGAGATGAACTACGGCGAGCCTGTAGTAAAGATCCTCTCTGAACTGTTCGTTCGCGACCTGGGCCTTTATGTCGGAGTTCGTTGCAGCCACTATACGCACGTCCGTATCTATCGATGTCCTTCCGCCTATCCGCTCAACCTTCTGATCCTGTAGGTACCGGAGCAGCTTTACCTGAAGTTGCAACGGAAGCTCGCCTATTTCGTCGAAGAAGAGCGTGCCTTTATCGGCCAGTTCCACCTTGCCCCGCCTCTGGGCGTGCGCGCCGGTAAACGCGCCCTTTTCGTGTCCGAAGAGTTCGCTCTCCATCAATGCCTCGGGAATGGCGCCGCAGTTGATAGGAATAAAGGGATGGTCGCGGCGCGAGCTGTGGTTATGAATAGCTCGAGCGACAAGCTCTTTTCCCGTGCCGCTCTCTCCGGTAATAAGCACCGGCACGTCGGTGGTGGCAACCTTCCTCACCACGCTAAAGACTTCCTGTATTTCGGGGCTAGCTCCTATCAGTTCGCCGAATGAGTCGCTCTCTACCTGGCTCTGTAGAGCCCGGTACTCGGTCTCCAGTGTGTTTACATAGTATGCGCGCTTGAGTATCGCTTTCAGTTCATCTATGTCAACCGGTTTAGAGAAGTAGTCGTGCGCACCCTGATTCACCGCCTCTAGAGCCGAGTTTCTCTCTGCGTTTCCGCTAACCACCACTACCTTTATAGTAGGGTCGGTCTTTACTATGCGAAAAAGAAGGTCGAAGCCGACAGACGTTCCTTCAGCGTCGGGAGGCAGCCCGAGGTCGAGAATTACAAGCGAAGGCCTTGAGGCATCGATAATCTCCATAGCCTTTTCGGCGTCGGAGGCTATAAAGACGTTGTAGTCGTGCACAAGAGCCCACTTCATCTGGGTTCTTATGGTCTCGTCATCTTCTACTATAAGAATATCCGGTTTTTCCATACTCTCTCTTTCGTTGGCTCCTGTGGTGGGGGACTGGATGTTAGAGTAATTTTCTCGGTAGAGTAAGTTTGAATGTCGTGCCGACGCCTTCGCGGCTTATTACGTCTATCTTTCCGTTGTGCGCCTCCACAACCGCTTTGCACTGGAAGAGGCCTATGCCAAAGCCCCTTTTCTTCGTGGTGCTGAACGGCTTAAAGAGTTCGTTCTTTACGAATTCGCGTGTCATGCCTGGCCCGTCGTCTTTGACCGAGATAGAGACCTTCTGGGTATCGGCTGTGGCCGTCAGTATGATAGTTCCGCTGTGCTCAATAGCCTCGTAGGCGTTTGAAATCAGGTTTATAAGCACCATCTCCATCGCTTCGGGGTCAATATTTAGAGGTTCCAGAGCCTCTATGTTGTTGGTTATTATAACCTCTTTTGCCTTGTCTCCCGGTATCTTCGCTATGGCTTTGTCGGACACATACTTAATATCGACAAGTTTCCTGTTAATCTCAAGCCCTTTCGGTATATCCGACAACTTTTCGATCAGCCCCTTCATTCGCTTGACTATTCCGTCTATGCTCTTTATGGCATCTTTTTGAAACTCCGGGTTCTCAATATTATGCTTTGCGTTCTGGCTAATTAACGAAAGTGAGTTTGTGAGGTTCTTTAGATCGTGCATTATGAACGACGACATCTTGGAGAAGACCTCGACCTCTTTTATCTGCATCAGGTGGCCGTAGAGCCTGATGTTCATTATCTGCACCGCAGCCTGGGTGCTCATGGCGCCGAGTATCTCGAAGTCGTCAGGCGCGTACTGGCCCCCGGCGACGTCTGCGCTCAGCAAGAGAAATCCTATAATGCTCTCTCCGGTCATTACCGGCGCACAGAGTACCGCAGTGGTAGCCGAGGCAAGCGTCGTTACTGCTTCACAGTTCTCTATGGCAGGCTCGCCGAAGTCGGAGTTCAGGTAGAACGGCGCAGCTGTTGCTTTTAGATGGAGCACAACCGGATGAGTCGAGTCGAGCTGGAGAAATTCATCGGGCAGCTCGGACTCTTCACTCAGGTAGGTGTTCGACGTCTGGTCTATCAGCCAGAGATGGATAGAGCGCGCACCGAGTGTCTCGGTAAGCATGTCGATAAGCGTGGCCGATATTTCATCAACGGAGCTTTTGGCGCTGACCCGTTCGGTGGTCTCCATCCACCTGTCCCTGAACTCATGCTTGTGCTTATAGAAATGCATTGAAACGAAGAGTCTCAGGCGGCGCTGGAGGTCGCGCATGAAGATAAGTATGAAGAGCAGGAGTATGGCTGCGAAGATGAAGATGGAGACGAGGAAGTTGTCGTACGGAAGCTCAAAGTACCTGATGCCCTGTATCACAAGGCCGGTTGCTATTAAGTAGATACCGACGATGAGCACGGTCAGCGAGTTGTAGACCACGTACCTTGAGATGAAGATATCTACGTCCATCAGGCGGTGGCGCACAATAAAGACGCCCATCACAGAGGTCGCTATCAGTATTATCGCAGAGGTAAGAGGTAAAGAGTCGAAACTGTAGGTCTGGAAGAGCAGGGCCTGGCTCGACTGGAAGATCTTGTAGGCAAGTATCGAACCGATGCCGAGGATAACGTACTTTATCTGCCACCTTCTAGCACCTGTTGAAGAGCGCAGCGTGTTCTCTAAATGGATGAGAACGAGCACAAGGCCGACTATCATGTAGATGAAGTAGAACTTGCCGACATCTCCAACCTCTACGAACGTACCGCCGTCAGCGCCGATGGTCTCCGACATTACCGTTACGACCCTGCCGGCAAAGGTCATTGCGATAAAGAAGAGGGCGGCAATGGAGGTAAGCACTACGCTCCAGATACTCTTTTTCAGTATCGCCTTCTGCTCCGCCCTTGCAAAGACGAGCGAGAAGAGCAGCCAGAGAGGAGGCGCGAGTGCAAAACCGATAGACTGTAGTCGTACCCCGAACTCCATTACCGCAAGCGACGATGAGAGCAGCGCAATGGCCGAGCCTGTTTCGGCAACGACGAGCGAGCCCATACCGATCGCAAAGGTTCTGTTGGTCCTGTGGCCGGGGTTTCTACTGAGCGTAAAGAGCCCCAGCCCCAGGGCGAGCAGTCCGCCCAGTACCGGAAGTATGGTCAGGTAGATAAGCACTTAATTGGCAGTTCCTTTAATTGTTCCGACTCTGTTCATACATTTCATTATACACCTTCTGCTAAACATTAATAGCGGACCTGTTCGTACTCCAGTATCTCGCCAGCCGCCGTGTCGAAGCCGATCCGTTGCTTCCAGCCCAGAACTTTTCGTATCTTCGAAGAGTCGTAAACAGTTCCTGAGAGTGTGGACTCCAGAGCGTATCGGTTGTAGAGAGGGCGAAAACCGAGGGCACGGGTTACTCTGTCGATCGTGGTGATGGCCGCGCGACTCAAAGGGTACGGCACGTAGAAGGCTCTGGCGTTCGGATTTACGTTCCTTATCAGCCGGTTCATGTACTGGCGCGTCGTAATCGGTTCGTAGTCGACCACGTTCAGTACCTCGCGGTCTGCACTCTCGCTCTGCAGCGCACGGAGCACGGCGTCGGCGAGGTTCTCTACATGGACGAACTGAGGGTGAAAGCGCCCGTTGTCCAGCGAGAGGTAGTTAGCTCCCGTACGGAGCGTGTACTCGGGCGTATACGACTCAGCGCCCGGGCCGTAAACTCTTGCTGTGCGTAGCAGTACGGCACAGAGGCCGTCGTCTATGGCGTCGAGTACAATGGAGTCGGCCTTCTGCAGAGTCTCGCAGACCTCGCCGTGTTTGGAAGCAAGAGGTTCCAGAGCAGACTCTTCTGTTACGAGCCCTCCCGGAGCGTCCGATACCCCGTAGACCGAGCAAGAGCCGAGGTAGATAAGTTTGTCTATGTACGAGGTCTTGGCTGCCTCTACTACCTTTTCCGTACCGATGACGTTGGAGGTGTGGCTTTCGCGCGGCCTCTTAGATATACCAGCGTGTATCACAACGTCAACTCCGTCGAAGGCGGCGCCGAGCGAGGCCGCATCGGCTGTGTCGCCGTAGAATATTTCTATCTTATGCTCATCCAAGACCGAGATGTCGGAGAGCTTGCGCGCAAGAACCCGCACCTCGTACCCCTCTTTCACGAGCCGTCTGACGAGAACCCGCCCGAAGAAGCCGGTCCCTCCGGTAACGAGTACCTTCTCTTTATGCATCAGCGGAAAGTTTGTCTCCGAAGGGAGTATATGGTTGAACTTCAGCTCCGTAATATCGAGCTTTTTATAGATCTCTTCTGTAGCGTCGAGCACGGCAAGTGCCGAGGCCTTTGAGACCGGGGCCTCGGCGCTCGACTTGAGCGCCTCGTAGAAGGAGTGTATCAGCGTCTTTACTCCGTAGAGCGGTTCGCGTTTATCTCTTAAAGAACTGTAGAGGCTCTTTGCGCTTGAGCCTATAATGTTGAGCGCGCTCTTGATGTTGTAGTCTCTCTTGCGAACCCTCAGGGCCTCGGAGCCCGTTCGCTCCGTTATAAGTCTGTCGGCTACTATGTCAGCTTCTGCTCTCATCTTCGTACCATAGACCCTCAACCGCTGTACCGGTTCCGTAGGCGCAAAGGAGAGGGTAAGCGTGCCGAGCGCTCTTGTGCCCTTTACCAGTACCGATACCTCGTCAGCCATCTCTTGCGGCAGCGCGCCGTTGGAGTCGCTCATCACCTCTATTTCGATCGGCGTACCGATGTACTCCAGCAGAGTGAAGAGCGGTTCCGGGAGAAAGTTCTGATAGATGGAGCCTGGAAGCTCAAAGGGCCACGGCAAGACGTTTGGGGCCGGATAGTCGCTGAAATCTTCCGTTCTGGTATCTATAGAGTAGTGAACCTCTGCGCTGTGAACGGGCCCCATTGCGCCGGTCTCTATCAACTCGGCGAGCGTTGCCATCGGTTCCGTAAAGATGGAAGGGTGTACGGTCGAGAGCATAAGGCCGTTCTCTTCGGCAACCCTGTACAGCTCTTCGGCCTCTTTCGAGTTGAGGGCCATAGGGCTCTCGACAATTACGTTGACGCCGAGCGAGAGCGCTTCAGCACAGAGGGCAAAGCGTTCTTTTAGTGGTACGAGCACGTGGACTACGTCTGGAGAACGGCTCTCTATGAACTGTGCTAGGCTGTTGTAGCAACCGTTTATACGATTGCGCTCTCCAAAGGCCTTTAGCGCGCGCTCGTCGCTGTCTACTACACCGACGACGGTAACGCCACGGTAGCTAAGCGAGAAGTTGAGGTGGGTAACAGCGCTAGGGCCCACACCTACTATGCCTACTCTTGTTTTAGTCATTTTTGAATGTAAAGGTAAAGGCTTGAGCCTATAATTACGGGTGTGCGCGAAGAGAGTTCATGAAGTGCGAGTCTACTCTTGGTGATCCGTATACCACTTGAGCGTGGCCTCTATGCCCGAATCGATATTGAAGTTTGGCGAGTACCCTATGGTTGAAGCGGCCTTTGAGATATCCGCCAGCGAGTGCTTTACGTCTCCGGCTCTCGGCTCGGAGTGGAGCGCGGCAATATCTATACCAAGCCCGGCCCTTATCTTTTCGTAAAGTTCGTTGATGGAGATTCTCCCGCCAGCCCCGATGTTGAGGTAAGAGCCTCCGGCGCCTTCTGCTATGCAGGCCTTGTAGTTCGCCTGATTGCAGTCCTCTACGAAGGTGAAGTCGCGGCTCTGCTCTCCGTCGCCGTGAATGGTCGGGGCCTCACCGGCCAAGAGCGCGGCAACGAACTTCGGTATGACCGCCGAGTACTGCGAGTGCGGATCCTGCTTCTTTCCATACACATTGAAGTAGCGCATTGCGACGGTTTCGAGTCCGTAGACCATATGAAAGACCCGGCAGTACTGCTCGGCAGAGAGTTTAGAGACTGCGTACGGGGACATAGGCGTCGTGTTCATCCCTTCTTCTTTGGGGAGCACGGGAGTGTCTCCGTAAACCGAAGATGAGGAAGCGCAGACGACTCTTTTGACATTGGCCTCTTTTGCGGCTACTAAAATATTGAGCGTACCTGTGGCGTTTACGTCGTGCGTGGTTGCGGGGTCGGCAACGGAGCGGGGCACGGAGCCGAGTGCAGCTAGATGAATTACGTAGTCTACGCCCTTAACGGCGCGCTCTACAGTAGAGGTGTCTCTTATGTCGCCGTCGATATACTCGATAGAGTCAAAGAACTCTTTCAGGTTCTCCTCTTTGCCGGTCGCCATGTTGTCGAGCACGCGAACGCTGTGCCCTTTCTCTAAAAGTGTCTCCGTGAGGTTCGAGCCTATGAAGCCGGCGCCTCCTGTAACAAGAAATTTTTCCATTCTATGCCTTTACTATTTTTTTACTTTTGATTTTTGCTGTAGCGTTTCTGGTGTCTACTATCAGGCTGGAGTGTTTCAGTATCCAGCGGTAGTCGTAAGCGCTGTGATCCGTGGCAATGAGCACGCAGTCGTACTTCTTTAGCCCTTTTTCCGTCAGTTTTGTTGAGCGCATCTTGAAGCCCCGGCGGTGGCTAACTGCTACAGGAATATGCGGGTCGTTGTAGTCAACCTTGGCGCCCTTTGCCTTCAGCTCTTTTACGAGTTCGAGGGAAGGGGACTCGCGCAGATCATCAACGTCCTTCTTGTACGCCATGCCGAGCAGCAGCACCTTCGAGCCCTTGAGGCTCTTGCCCTTGTCGTTCAGCGCATCCATTACCTTGGTGATCACGTAGAGCGGCATCTGGGAGTTTATCTCTCCGGAGAGTTCTATGAAGCGCGTGGCAAAGTCGTACTCGCGCGCCTTCCACGTCAGGTAGAACGGGTCTATCGGTATGCAGTGCCCTCCTAGGCCAGGGCCGGGGTAGAAGGCCTGAAAGCCGAACGGCTTTGTCTTGGAGGCCTCTATAACCTCCCATAGATCGATATCCATCTTGTGGCAGAGCATCTTTAGCTCGTTTACGAGCGCGATATTGACGGCGCGGTAGATGTTCTCCAGCAACTTTGTCAGCTCTGCTGCGCGAGTGGAAGAGACGGGGACGACCGTATCTACAATAGACGAATAGAGCGCTGTACCGAGTTCGAGGCACTTGGCAGTTATACCCCCAACGACCTTCGGGGTCGTCTTGGTGGTGAAGTCTATGCGGCCCGGGTCTTCTCTTTCAGGGGAGTAGACCAGGAAGAAGTCGCGCCCGGCCTTTAGCCCCGTGGAGCTAAAGAGCGGAAGCAGAAGCTCGTCCGTTGTGCCGGGGTAGGTGGTCGACTCTAAAGAGATCAACTGCCCGGGGCGCAGCTCTTTCTTTATCTCCTCAGCGGTTTCCTCCACGTACCTGAGGTCCGGCTCTCTCTTTGCCGAGAGCGGCGTGGGCACGCAGATTATTACGACGTCGGCCTTGGAGAGCAGCCCCATTTTGGTGGTGGCCTTGAACCGCGCGGCTTTGCCTCTGCCTTTGCTAGTGACAAGCTCTTTTATAGCCTTGGAAGGAATATGCTTTATGTACGACTTTCCCTTGTTGAGAGAGTCGACCTTCTTGGCGTCTACATCGAAACCGATGACCTTAAAGCCCTCGTCACAAAAGCGCATAACTATAGGGAGGCCGACGTAGCCGAGTCCTATTATGCCGATAGTTGCTTTCTTGTCTGTCAAAAGAGCGAGTAGCTTCTTGCACTGTTCCGTCATTTTACATTCATTCCTTTAGTTGAACCTGCCGTTAAAGATTGACCGGACGGGATTAGAGGGACCTTTAAAGAGCATTTCGGCCTAATTTGCCCAAACTTGATAGATTACTCTTTTGCCCGCCTGTTGTCTCATCTACTCTAAGAAGTACCACAACAGGGCAGACCCGGTCAATGTGGCATGCTACCGAAATTATGGTGATTGAAGTCACAGAACTCTATAGTTTTTGTAGCTATAGTATAGTTGTTTTAATAAACACCTTTGCTCAGAGCAAGCCATGGGAAACCGTGGTGCGCAGAGTAACGGGGCTAAAGAAGATTAAAGAACGTCTTCCATGTCCGCCGAGCCGCCAAAGGAAAGTCTCTTTTGGCGTTTTTTAATGTTTCACAAGGGTTGTGCTGGAATCGGTTTATGTTATACTCAAACTGTGAGGATATCAGAATGTTGCATATAAAAAAAATAGCGCGTCAAGCACACCTGCTACTGATTGCTATTACTCTTCTGTCCGTAATGCTCGGTTGCGGCGTTGAAATCGATAGCGATGGCGGAACGGTTAACGGATCCGCTACGCTCGTATGGACTCCTCCGACAACCAGAATGAACAACAACTCTCTCCCAGACAGCGAGATTGCAAGTTATGTAGTCTACTACGGAACGACCTCTACAGGTCCGTATACGGATAGTGTTGCCGTTGCAAAATCGGCCTGTACGCCTATCTGTCAGACTGAAATCGGAGACCTTACGTCCGGGACCTACTACTTTGTCGTGGAAACGGTAGACGCTGCTGATACGAACTATAATAGCGGCTACACTTTAGAGGTAAGCAAAGTAATATAAGAAGGCTTGGTTAATCATGATCGTGAAAAAGATATATACTTTGTACTCAATTGTTTTGCTCGCTGCCGTAGTACTTCTATCTTTGCAGAATGCTGCTCATGCCGCGCCGACTATAGGGTCTGTGTCCGGTACGATAGCCGATGGCTCGCTAATAACTGTTGGTGGCGCCAATTTTGGTGCAAACGGCCCGAACATACTTCTGTTTGATGATTTTGAGAGCGGAACGCACGGTAGCACTATTAATACCGGTGCCGGCTCGGCTACTGTTGGACAGTGGGACAGAATACAGGCCGACTTCGGTGGAAACCAACCCATATACGATAATGCATACTCTGTTTCCGGGTCCATGGCGAACAGGGGAGACCAGACTGTACAGACAACAGGGCCGGGGGATTCTACCTCTGCTGCCGTTGTCGATAATATAAATACCACGGACGTATTTATATCGTACTGGTACTACCTGCCGACAACCTCAAGTTTCCCATGTACGAGTGGTAGTTATAACTGTAACTGGAAAGCTGCATGGGTGTATGGAGCAACTGCCGCTGATGACGACCAGGTTCTGCCTGTGGGGTTACCTTCTTCCGGGACCGAACCTTTTACATCCTGGGCAATTTCCTGCAACGACTGTTACGGACCTAGTGTTAGCTGGTTCAATTTCAGCATGTACAAGGGGGCTTGGTACAGGATCTCAGCATGGGTACATGCTACAGACGACAACAGCAGCGAGAGAGACCTATGGGTAATGAGCACCGATAAGTCGATGTCTGTTACTCAGAAGGTCAACTGGTCCGGCAGAATATTCAAATTGCCCGGTGATATGTTCGAGCATTTCTCCCTGAATGCATGGGCAAGAGAGTGTAGCGGCTGTGCAGAGTCTGCTCCCAGGTTTGACGATGTTTACCTGGCAACAGGTAGCAGCGCAAGGGCGAGGGTCATCGTGGGCAATGCTTCAACCTACAGCAGCTGTACCAATCTTTCAATAGCTACGGTTACATCGTGGTCTAATACGGTGGTTACAGCTACAGTGCGACAGGGTTCTTTCAGCTCTCTGACAAACGCCTATCTCTATGTTATAGATGCAAACGGCGTTGTAAACACAACCGGTTATCCGCTCTGTCCGTCGTGCATCACTCCGGCGTCGAGTGTTTCAGTCAATTAGGTCTAGCCGGACCGTATCCGCGAAAGACTCATATTCTGACCTGTTTTTGAAAGAGCCGTTTCTTTACCATGCTGATAAAGGCAGGCCTGTTTCTGTCGATCTCTCTAACAATAGCCAGAGTCCTTGCTGTTGGCCGGCTTCTTCCTTTATATGCATGCCTCAACCCCTTTATGCCTCCTGCGACACCCTTTAGCCAATAGATAAAAAAACCGTCTCTTATAGAGTAGATCAACATTGCCATAAGGCCGACAGAGAGAGATTTAACGGCATATGTGAGCGGGTAGTTTCTTGCCGCTAGCCAGAACTGGTTTCTTGTGTCGTAGTAGTACCTTCTCCAGTTCTTTCTGCCAATAGACGAGTGGTAATGGATGACAGTGATTTCGGGGCTGTAGATAACGTTGTACCCGGCATTCATTATTCGGTAGGCAAGATCGGGGCCTTCGTGACTGATAAAGAAAAAGTCAGGATAGAGGCCGGACTGCTCCAGGGTCTCTTTTCTAAAGCAGACTGCCCCTTCGGTTATTTCATTTGTAATGAAGGTCTTGTCTGCAAAAGACTCTGCAGAGTAGTGATGGCACCAGTTGGAGATATTACCTTCGGGGTCAAGTACCTTGAAGCAGACGGCGCCGATAACAGGGTCTGAAAATTGATCGATTATCTTCTGGATTGCGGCATCGTCAATTCCTAAGATGTCGTCATCGAGCGTAATAATAATATCTCCGGTTGCAGCGGCAATGCCGCTGTTACGGCCCCCGACACCGATGTTCTCTTCCATCTCAAGCACCGTGACAGCGGGAAATTTATCACCTATAAAGCTCTTCACAGGCACATCCGAGTGGTTATCTACTACGATAACTTCAAACGGAGTATATTCGATCCGAGACAGTGAGGTCAGAAGGTTCTGTATAAGTTCACCTCTATTGTAAGTCAAAATTACTACAGAGACCTTCATGTGTTTTTTTTGTGATTTATAAGGCACAGCTCAGCTCTTCTTCAACATATTTAGAATCACCTGCTCCAGCTCAGTCGACTGCTTTCTAACATCAAAACGCAGAGCCGCTTCGTCGCGGAAAGCCTCTGATTGTGAAAGGGTCGGAGTTCTGATTTCGTGTTCGAGTGCCGCGGCCAAAGGCTGACTCTTTCCGGCTTCGAGTATCACGTTCGGAGTATCTGTGAGCACCTCTCTTAAACCGAGACAATCGGTGCCGATAACCGGAACACCAGCAACCATCGCTTCCATCGGCAACAACGGGCATGCTTCCCACAACGATGGCATGGCTACGACATCAAGTCCTTTAAGGGTAGAGGCAATATTAGATGTGAATGGCAAGAAATGAAAGTGCTCCTGGAGGCCTTTTTCATTCAGGTACTTTGTATCCTCTCTTACGAAACCGTCAAAACCGAATGACAGGACAACAGGCTTTTTGGGAAGCTTCCTTTCCTTAACCATTGCCTCTATGGCATCGACAAGGAAGACAAAACCCTTTTGCGACATGAATCGTCCCAGAAAGCCTATAAGGAACGTATCTGCAGATAGGTTCAGCTCTTTGCGAAAGTCTCTCTTCTCAGGGTTCTGAAACCTCTCTATATCGATACCGTTCGAGATTGCAATACATTGATCTCGCCGTTTTTGAAGCTTTGGTATGAAATCGAGAAGGTTGTTATGCGCATCATTGGAGACTGAATGGATGGTGTCGATCATCGGTAGAAAAGAACTGAGCGCCAGCTTTTTCAAGGCCCCCTTAAGACCCACAAACTGCTTTGGCATCAAAACGTCGTGTGACGTCATAATGTGTTTCGTTCTGCTGATGCGAGCGGGCAGGGAGGAGTAAAGGCCAGCCATAAAGCCCTGTGAGTGGATGAGATCGAACCTTCCCAAAAGGATCGTCTTCATTACCACGGCCACAACCTTCCATGGAGGCATGTCGGCTTTAAAAGTTATACAAGCTATGTCGTGCATTTTAAGGTCATCAAGCAAGACCTTCAACTCCGACTGGTCCGGCCCGAGGATAGTGAATTCGTACTTTAGGGGGTCGAAGTTTTTGTATATGTAACGAACAAATGTCCGTATTCCGCCAACAGGCCAACGGACAAAAAGTAGCACGCGGTACTTCTTTTTCATATCAGACTTCAATGGCTCACACTCTCAGTTGTTTATCAATCATCTCTCTGTACCAGAGCTCAAGCATCATCAGTGTCCAGATGATATAGTTATGGTCTCTTCTGCCACTACGGTGTTCAGTCATAACAGTCTTTAAAAATTTAGGATTAAAGTTGTTCCGTTTAACGGCCCTGTCGCCCAGAACAAGTTCATGAGCCATATCGGACCAGTCCCTCTTTATCCAGCTACCCATTGGAACGCCGAACCCCTGCTTGGGCCTGTAGATGACCTCTTTTGGTAGAAGTCTCTCAGCAGCCTTTTTCATGATATACTTTGTGTCCATCCCCTTGATCTTCAGTTCAGAAGGTATTGTGGCTGCAAATTCAACGAGATGGTGGTCGAGTATTGGAACTCTCGCTTCAAGTGAAACCATCATGCTGGTCCTATCAACTTTAGTCAATATATCACAGGGCAGGTAGGTCTTCGTGTCGAGGTACTGTAGTTTTGAAAGGTTGTCGTTCCCTTTCATCTGGCGGATATACTGCAAGATGGTCTCCGAGGGGTCTGTCGTTGCGACCTGCTCGCACACCTCTTTGCTGAAGATCTCACTATGGATTGTGGAGAGCCCCCTTGAGTATTTTCGGACAATCAGCTCGTTTTCGTTACATGCGATGGAGCGTAATGTATTGATCCCGGGGGACCACTCAGGAAGAACCTTGCTCAGGTTCATAAGAACAGTTCTTTTCAGAAAGTCCGGGATCAGATTAGTATATCTGGTTAGGTTGCCTTCGAGGTAGTGTGTGTAACCGCCAAAGAGTTCATCTCCGCCGTCTCCGCTAAGAACCACTGTAACCGCTTTTTTTGCCATCTTGGAGACGTAGTATGTGGGTATGGCGGACGAGTCTGAAAAGGGTTCGTCAAACTGTCTGACAAGGTCGAGTATGATAGATTCGGCGTCGGGGTTTACGATCTCCTCGTGATGGTCCGTGCCGTACTGCTCTGCAACCATTCTGGCATATTTGAGTTCGTTGAATGACTGGTTCTCGAAACCGATAGAAAAGGTCTTGACGGGCTCGCTCATCTGTCTGGCCATGAGCGCCACTACCATGCTCGAGTCCACTCCTCCGCTTAAAAAGGCACCGAGGGGGACTTCGCTGATCAGCCGCATCTTTACGGCTTCGCTCATTATCTCCAGTAACCGCTCAATGTAGAACTCCTCTTTCTGTACCTTCTCCTGTTTATACTCGACATTCCAGTACTGCTTGATCTGGGTCTTACCTCTTCTGTAAATAAGGGAGTGGCCGGGAGGAAGTTTGCAGATACCCTTAAAGATGGTCTCCGGGTCGGGGATATATCCGAAGGGCAGGTACTTGACCAGTGCAGACGGCTGCATCTGTCTTGGAACATCCGGCGCCTGGAGAATGGACTTTATCTCAGAGCCGAAAATGAACCGTTCTCCGTCGTCGTAATAGTGCAACGGTTTTATGCCAAGCCGGTCGCGGGCAATGAACAGTAGTTGTTTTTCCTTGTCCCAGATAGCAAAGGCGAACATCCCGCGCAGATATTTTACGCACTCTTCCCCGTACTCTTCATAGAGGTGAACAATCGCTTCAGTGTCTGTAGAGGTATAGAACCGGTGGCCTTTCTTTATAAGATCATCTCTCAGTTCGTTATAGTTGTAAGTCTCTCCGTTAAAGACGATATATACAGACTTGTCTTCGTTATGGATCGGTTGGTGGCCTCCGGCAACGTCGATAATACTTAGGCGGGTCATGCCGATACCGACATTTCCCTGTACCATGAGACCTGTGTCGTCCGGGCCTCTGTGCTCGATTACAGTGCACATCTTTTGCAAGACGTCCTGGTCAACGGTACGACACCTATCGCTGTATGCTAGCCCTGCTATTCCACACATATTATGACTCTTTCTGTATTGATCACTTAGCGAACCAAGTTTGCTTTCTTAGACGAACAGAGTTCAGTTCCGTTTTCTCGATAGACTCAAAGTTGTTGTAACTGTACCGCATCCTCGTTAGAGGCATACTCCTGTGCCAGCTTCAGGCAGACAGTAGCTATGCCGCCGAAAAGGTACCACTCCCAACTACTCAACCCGAAACAGGAGAGGCTGTAAAAGAGGTGCATTCCTAACCACACAAGTGTAGCTGTTACGAGATTCAGTAGCCAGGAATGTTCTGAGGAGAGATCCATCAATATTCTTCTGGCCCGTAAGAGGCTTATTATTACCGCCTTAATATACAGGGCAAAGATGATGAAGCCGGCGAGTCCGAGTTCCTGCAGCACCTCGACGTATAGGTCGTGAGTCAGCATAGCACGCCCTCCACCACCGAAGTTAGCGCTTATCTCTTGGGAAGTCCCGAGTCCATGCCCGATAAATGGTTTATTCGAAACGGTCGAAAAGTTTTTAGATAACGCTGTGACCCTTCCGGCAGCCGAGGCCCCTCCTGCGACGTCTCTGTCTATTATGGAGAGATAACGCTCTCCTAGTTCAGGGCTTAAGTTGCCTGCGATAAAAAGTATCATAGGAATAAAGATAACCGTGCCAATAATGATCTTCTTAGATTTATTTTTGCCAAGCAGCATTATGATAATGACTATAAGAAGTAGTGACAGCAGACCGCTTCTCGAACCGGTTAGTAATAGAGCATAGACGAATATCGGGAACAGAAGTATGGCCAATATTTTAAGTGTCTTGACTGATTGCCATAACAGGTAATAGATAAAGGGCAGGGTAGAGTTTATTACCCATGCAAACTGGTTTGCGTTAACGACATCATGCGGTGCTCCGCTTAACCTGTTCAGGCTCTGTTGTTCAGCATTTATCGTAGAGTATGCAATGTCTCCCCAATATCCGGTTGTGATGTGTAAAAAGACAGGCTCCAGTATTCTGAATGTTTGACAGAGCAAGAAAACAGTGACGAAGATTTTTAATCTCTTCTCAGTGTCAATTATGATGGTTATAAAGAAGAAGAAGATGGCTACTTTGGAAAAATTTACAATTCCATAATTGATGACTGAACCGGGCCATTCTACAAAAGGAATGGTAACCAGTATGAATAGAAGTAGGTATAAGAGTAACCTGGTGGGCTGTAAATTCTTCTGGTACCGAGAGAAACTGCCGCTGAGTATTGCTAGGCCCAGGACTACAAATATCAGAATGAAATCAAATCTGATCAGCCCTAAGGCAGGTATTCTTGACGTCAGGTGAAGAAAGTAGCTGGCTGTAAATAGTATGAAGATCGCGAATACCATCTACCGAGCGACTCTCTGTTTTATTTTAACCAAAAGAAGATCCTTCTCTTCTCTACTGATGGAAATAAAGTAAAAGAAGACGATATATACCAAACTACAGAGAGTCGCAGTTGTAAGAATCTCTACATAGCTCTCAATCGTATATGTCATATTCGCAAGCAAGAGAAGCAGCCCCATGGCAGAGCACGGAATTATCAGCGGGTAGATCACACTCTGCAAGAAATGCACAACAGTGATGTTCAACTGCCTGCAAGTATAGAGCAGGATATAAGGTTCAAACAGAATTGCAGTGAGCAAGAAGGCCAGCGCCACCCCTTCTTTGCCTAATGGATGAACAAGAATGAAGGCCAGTGCCAGTATGGTAACGGCGGCATAAACTCTCATTTTTGCCAGAACATTTATGCTGTTTATCGCGGTCAGGTATCTTTGGTGAAGCGGGTTCATTATCATGAGAACGTGGCCCGCCAGAAGCAGGTACATAACTGTGGTGCCGTTTATAATGTACTCTTCACCTATCCAGCGAGCGATAAACGCCTTGCCAAGCAGGCTGACACCTACGAGCAACGGAAACGTTATGCCGAGTATATACTTTGTAGAGACAAGGTACATCTTGGTTATGTTTTCGTACTCCTCCTTGCTGTGTAGGTGACTGAACATCGGCAGAAAAGCATTGGTTGCTGTCATCGACATATCTGTAACATAGGTTATCAGCCTGGCAGGAATAGAGAAAAATGGCACCATAGCGGGGCCTAAAAATATTCCAACCGTAACTGAGCCAACGGTTACTGCGATTACGCTGGCCAGTGACTGGATAAATGTCTTTGATCCGAAGGTGAGCAGTATCTTCACCATAGAGAGCGAGACATCTTTTAAGTTTACTCTAAAAGCTCCGAACCTTGGAAAGATCAGGAGCAGAGTGAAGATTATGTACTTCAGACAGATGCTTATAGCGCTTCCTAAAGCGAGAGTGACAAGACCATAATCGTGTGTCAGCAGGTAGTACAGTATCGATGACCCGATTATTGTGTTGACGATGGTAATGTTATTCTTCAGGTAATGTCTCTGGTACCCCTCGTGAAAGCACTCGGCAACATAGCCCGGGAATTGAAAAAGTACTTGAACTCCTACAATAGCGAGAAAGAACATGTACCTTTTGGGGTCTGCATCTTGAGCGGCAAGGACTTCAGGGTTTAACAGCGCCCAAGTAACCAAGGAGCTACAGGCGATAACCCCGATCGTTGCATTGAATGTAAATGCGGTACTGAAAAGCTTTTCAAGGGATGCGCGGTCATTCTTGGCATTGTACCGGGCCACGTATCTCGTTACTGCGGGGCGCATACCGATATCCATCAAGCTCATATAGCCGGTAAAAGAGAAGACCAGCTCCCATAAACCGTAGTCATAATTACCAAGCGCCTTTACCACGACTGGAGCCATGATAAAGGAGATGACCATCTTTATGATATTGACGGATACGTTTGAGGTAGAGTTCTTGACTAATGTTCTAAGCATGATGTGATTGTTGAGCTAAAGATATGTAAACATCTCTCCAGCGATTTACTATATCGTCGACGTTAAGTTCCTTGACCCACCTATTTCCGTTTTGCGAACACTCTTCCCAAAGCTCATGGTCGGTCAAGAGCTTCTCTATTGCATTCCGGATCCCATCAATGTCGCCAGGTTCATG
>JADFVP010000007.1 GCA_015222595.1 Pseudomonadota bacterium | reverse complement strand
CTTGCCAGCTGCCTTTAAGATGCGGTTCATCACAACACCATCTGCGCGAACCGGAATGGAGCGACCTTCTAAAACCGGCTCTCCCATGTCTACTCTAACTAAATCTCCGGCGCGTTCAGGCCTAATTATTCCGGCCAGCGTTTCGATCTCTAAAACTGCTTTGCCGGACAGAGAGCGGCTCCAGATATACGCTGCGAGGCAGCGGATGCCGTTGCCGCACATCTCAACACAGCCGCCGTCGGAGTTGTAGATCTCCATCTTAAAGTCCGCACGGCGCGATTTCTTTAGAATTAGGGCCTGGTCGAACCCTATGCCGAAGCGCCTGTCTGAAATGGCGGCCATGACCGTTGCTATATCAGAAATCTTTTTCGTACGGCAATCGACGACGATAAAATCGTTGCCAATGCCGTGCATCTTTGTGAAATTTAATTTCATCTTGCCTGTCCTGCCCCTTATTGCTTTTCTACTTATCTTCCGACTGCGGGCGGTACTTCTTCGCGCCCCGTTTCTTAAGGCCCTTGCGCGCTCCGCGCTTTGCTCCTTTTTTGTTGCTTGCAGGCGTATTCAACTCCAGCTTTGCGTGCTCGCCCCTGATAAGGTCCGCAACCGTCTCGCGCTTTCTGATTACCTCGAACTCTTTGCCGACCACCATAACTTCGGCAGGCCGTGGACGCGAGTTGTAGTTGCTGGCCATTGTGTAGCCGTAGGCCCCGGCGCTCATTACGGCCAGAAGCTCGCCCGGCTCCACCTCTTCAATTTTTCTATCCTTCGCCAAAAAGTCCCCGGACTCGCATATCGGCCCGACTATATCGGCCTTTACCTCTGCCCTGCCCTTGGGCCTGACCGGCTTTATCGCATGGAAAGAGCCGTAGAGGCTCGGGCGCGTTAAATCGTTCATTCCGGCGTCCACCACAACAAACCGCTTCTTGCCCGACTCCTTCGTGTAAATCACTTTCGTAACAAGTATGCCGGCGTTTCCGGCCATTACCCTTCCGGGTTCAAAGACAAGCGTGACGTCTAGTCCGGCTGTAGACTTAATGACCTCTTCGGCATAAGTGCTGGGAAGCGGCGGCTCTTCCGTGTCGTAGGTGATGCCGATTCCGCCGCCCATGTCGAGGTACTTTATCTCTGTTCCGGCCTTCCGGAGTTTTACTATCAGCTTCTTTACCTTCTCTAACGCCGCGATGAACGGAGCTACCGTGGTCAGCTGCGAGCCGATGTGACAGTCTATGCCCACGGCCTTCAGGTTCTTTAAAGACTTTAGTGCATAGGCGTACTCCGCCACTGCGTCCTTTACCGAGATGCCGAACTTGTTCTCTTTCAAGCCTGTGGAAATATAGGCGTGCGTCTTTGGGTCAACGTCCGGGTTTACGCGTATGGAGAACGGAGCAACAGTGCCGAGCCGTTTGGCCACCCTGTTAATCGCGCGCAGCTCCTGCGGGCTCTCGACGTTGAACATCAGTATCTTCTTCTTTATCGCAAACTCTATCTCTTCGTCCGTCTTGCCGACTCCCGAAAAGACTATCTTCGTGGCATCGGCCCCGGCTTTTATTGCGCGGTAGAGTTCGCCGCCCGAGACTATGTCGAAACCGCTGCCCTGGTCCGAGAAGGTTCTCAAGACCGCAAGGTTCGAGTTGGCCTTTACCGAGTAGCAGATCAGATGCGGAACTGACTCAAAGGCCGTGGCAAAGGCAGAGAAATGCCTCTGCAGAGTCTTCTGGCTGTAGATGTAGAGCGGCGTGCCGACCTCCTTGGCTATGCGCGCAACGGATACGCCCTCGGCCATAAGACCGGACTTATTGTAATCGAAAAAATCCATTCGAGAAAAAAACCTCCGTGATATAAAAAGCCGTTTCCGGCTAAATCGATTAAATTTTTGCTCTTTCTATTTCAAGAGCCGAGTCGAGCGGTTCGGGCGGCGCCTTCTTGCCGCACGCCGTAAGACCAGAAGAGAAGAGCAGCGCGAGCGTCAACGCCAGCAGTACGGACAAGTACGCAGTGCCACTACTACCGTTATTTCTGTTAAAAAGGCTCACAAGTTCACCCGTCTATTTAGCGCCGCGAAGTCCGGCCTTTATCTTCTTCAGGCGCGCGCTGACGGTCGAGCGTGCTGTGCCGCCATGAACCTTACGCGCATTTAAAGAGCGACTAATCGAAATCGCCTTCTTCACATCACTCTTAAAGAGCGGCGAAAAGCTCTGCCACTCTTTGGTCTCCATCTCTTCGAGCGTCCTGTTCTTCTCTATGCACCATGCAACTATGCGTCCCGTTACTCCGTGCGCCTCTCTAAACGGTAGTCCGCGCTCAACGAGATAGTCGGCAGCGTCCGTGGCGTTTAAAAAACCGCGCGCCGCCGCCCGCTCCATGGCGTCGGTGTTGACTCTCATGCTTCGCAGCATCGGGCTGAAGACCTTCAGAATTCCCTTTACCGTATCTATAGAATCGAAGAGCGGTTCTTTATCTTCCTGCATATCTTTATTGTACGCAAGCGGCAACGCCTTCATTGTGGTCAAGAGCGCGACGAGGTTGCCGTAGACGCGGCCCGTCTTGCCTCTTGCAAGCTCTGCTATGTCTGGGTTCTTCTTCTGCGGCATAATAGATGAGCCGGTCGTAAAGGCGTCTGAGAGTTCTATAAAACCGAATTCTTGAGAACTCCAGAGTATCAGCTCTTCTGCCAGGCGCGAGACATTGGCCATTATAATGGAAGCGACCGATAAAAACTCTAACGTGAAATCCCGCGAGCCGACCCCGTCTAAGCTGTTCTCCGTGATAGCGGAAAAACCGAGGAGCTTTGCCGCGAGTTTGCGGTCCAAATTATACGGGCTTCCGGCCAGCGCCCCCGAACCGAGCGGCATAATGTCAACGCGCTCAAGGCAGTCGAGCAACCGGTCCACGTCGCGCCCGAACATCTCGAAGTAGGCGAGCAGGTGGTGCGCCATCAGTATCGGCTGGGCGCGCTGAAGGTGCGTGTAGCCCGGCATCACGGTATCTATATTCTCTTCGGCTACCTCTACGAGCGTGCAGCGAAGCTCGTGCAGAAGACCGACCACCTGATATATCTCATCCTTTAAGTAGAGCCGTATGTCTAGCGCGACCTGATCGTTTCTAGACCTTCCGGTGTGGAGCTTGCCGCCAAGCGGGCCTATTAATTCAGTCAGGCGGGACTCTACCGCCATATGAATATCTTCCAAGTCGGACGTCAGGGCAACCGTACCGGCCCCAATCTCGCGCTCTACCTTATTAAGTCCGCTTACAATTTTCTTGCGCTCGGCCTCGGTGAGAACCCCGGCCTTCTTCAAGACCGCAGCGTGGGCGATGGAGCCGCGAATGTCGTGCGCATAGAGACGAGAGTCGAAAGAGATAGAGGCGTTCAGCTCTTCGACCAGCTTGTCGGTCGCCACCTTGAAGCGGCCCCCCCAAAGTTTTTTCTTGCTCGCTTTTTTTGTACTTACCTTTTTAGCCATCTTTTTCCTGCTCTCTTTTTTAAAGCCGCTCTATTATTGCCGCGTACAAGAGCGGCACCATTATCTCGTGATGGCCCGTTAGCGCATACCCCTTGCCGGAGCCCTGCGTAGGGCGGCGGACGACGTTGGTCGTCGGGCGGTAGTGCTGGATAAAGTCCATGTTCACGGTCGTAAGGTTTTTCACTTTGTGCCCCTTGTTCCTTACGAGTGTCAGGGCCTTCAAAAATATTTCGGGCAGCAGTACGGCTGAACCGAGATTTATATAGACCCCTCTGTCCAAAGTCGAGACTACGGAGGCGAAGAGCTTGAAGTCTTGCATGGAAGCGACCCCTGTAGCGGCGGCGTCCATCTGCGGGTGAATATGGAGAATGTCCGTGCCGAGCGCAACGTGTACGGTTACCGGAACATCACAACGCGCGGCGGCCGCGAGTATGGAGTTCTCTTTAAACTCGAACCTGGACTTTGCGATCATCTCGCCGACAGAGCGCCCAAGCCCCTTTTCAGGGCTCTTCTTTATCGCGCGGTTCAAAAGTTTGCCGGTCTCTTCGGCCATGCCGAAGGTTCCGCCGCCTATTTCCGCATCGACATCTTCAGAAGTGCAGCCGACGTAGGCCGCCTCGAAATCATGCACAACGCAAGCCCCGTTCATCGCAACAGCGTCTATCACGCCGCGCTCTATGAGGTCTATTATCATGGGCCCAAGCCCGACCTTTATAACGTGCGCGCCCATGCCGAGCACTACAGTTCGCCCGGCCTTATGCGTACGAACAACGGCGTCGGCAACCTCGCGCAGGTTCTCGGCTCCGAGTATGCGCGGCATGCAGTCGAAAAACTCGGCGACCGTGCCGCCCTTTTTCGGCAACTTTGCAAAGTCGTCTACGCTTACCTTGCTCTTTCGAGACTTTATAGGGTACGTCTTTATCCCTTTTAGAGAGAGCGGCTTAAAAGTTTTTTTCTTCGGCATAACAGGGTTCCGTTTTTTTTAAAATAGAGGGTGTGGCAGCACCGGGCCTAGACCTTTTCAAACAACATGTAGTCGACCAGTTCGCAGAGTATGTGGAGCGCGGTTATATGAACCTCCTGAACACGCGCCGTGGTCGCGCCCGTGGCCGCCAGAGCGATGTCGGCCTTCTCGCCGAGCTTTCCGCCGCCCGCGCCCGTAAGAGAAATTATCTTTATGCCCATCGACGCGGCAGCCGCTGCGCCGGAGACGACATTAATAGAGTTGCCGCTTGTGGAGATCGCGAGCAGCACGTCGCCCTCTTTTCCAAGCGCGCGTATCTGCTTCACGAAGACTTGGTCGAAGGCGTAGTCGTTGCCGATGGAGGTGATGGTCGAGGTGTCGGTGGTGAGCGCAAGGGCCGGCAATGGAGGCCGCTCTATCACGAACCGGTTAACGAACTCTGCGGCCACGTGCTGTGCATCTGCGGCGGAGCCGCCGTTGCCCATTAAAAGCAACTTGCCCCCGGCCTTGAAGCAGGTGGCGATACTCTCGGCTGCCTTCACTAAAAGGGCCGAATTCTCTTCGGTAAAAAAACCCTCTTTAGCGCTTAAAGAGTCGGTGTATGATTTGCGTACTATGCTTAACGAGTCCACTGGAGACCTTTCTTACATAAAATTTATCGGGTAACAGGCCCAATATTTAAGATATAAAGATATCTTCCGCGCCACTGCTCTGTCAAGGCTTTTAACCGCTATAAGCACGGGGTTTGGGCACAAAGGGCAGCCGTAAACGAGCAGAAGTAAGATACCTGATAAATGGGCCGATAGGTCATATCGTAAAGCGACCGTTCTTCTGTATCTGCTTGCCGTCGAGGTAGATTGCGCCCTTCTTTCTAAGATCCTTAATCATGTCCCAGTGAATGGTGCTGAGGTTCTTTCCTCCGGCCGACTCGTAAGAGCGACCAACGGCCAGATGCACGGTGCCGCCTATCTTCTCGTCGAAGAGGATATCTTTGCTGAACTGCTTTATGCCGTAGTTGACCCCGATGCCGAGTTCGCCCAAGTACCGCGCTCCTTCGTCGGTGTCGAGCATTGAAACGAGAAACTCCTCGTTCTTCTCGGCACTCGCCTCAACGACCTGTCCCGCACTGAACTTCAGCCGAATCCCCAGCACCTCACGCCCCTGATAGATCTGCGGGTCGCTATAGTAGATATGGCCTTCTGCGGAGTTCTCTAACGGAGAGACGTAGACCTCTCCGTCGGGCATGTTCCGTATGCCGTAGCAGGGCACGGCTTTGCGCCCTTTTATGCCTATGGTTATGTCGGTCTCTATGCCGACTATACGGACGACACTCGCCTTGTCGAGCCTCTTCTGTAGCTTCTTCTCTTTGGCGTAAATCTTCGTCCAGTCGATGTTGGTCGCCCCGTAAAGAAAGTTCTCGTACTCTTCGAGGCTCATCTCCGCCTCCTGCGCAAGAGCGTGTGTCGGGAAGTTGCATAGCACCCACCGCTTCTTGTTCACGATGACTTCGGATATCGGGCGCACGACCTTGCTCCGCGCGCCGACCTTGGCAGGCTCTACGGTCGTTAGCGCCTTCTTGTTCGCCGTAGCGCGAATATTGACCACGCAATCGACATGCTCGGCCTCAAAGAGCTTTACCTCCGGAAAGTGCTTTATCTGCGAGTTGTTGGCGAGAGCGTAGAAGATGTTGACGGTCTCTTCAAAACCGACCGAGAGGCTGGGGTGGCCCCCGGCGCCGAGCACCTCTTTATAAACCTCTAAAACGAGCGGCTTTGCAAGCTCCGAGGTTGCGACTACCAGCACCTTCTCGTTCTTCTTCACCTTAAGGGAGTGTTTTACGAGTATGCTGGCCAGCTTCTTAACGCGCGCGTCTGCCATGTGGTTTTTCTCCTCTTCTAAAACAGTTTCCGTTTATAAAAGACTGCTTTCGTTCTGTACAGCTCTCTTACTAGAGAGCGCTTTCAGTGATCACTCCGGCTATCTTGTCGGCAATAAGAAATTTGTTCGCCCCCCATTTGGGCGCAACTATAAAGCGGTCGGGCAGGTCTCCAGAGAGCCGGTGGATTACGGTCTCTTTTGGCAGCAGCGCAAGCGCTTTAGCCACGAGTCCCGCGTACTTTTCTATCGTAAGAGGCTCGACTCCTCCGTTCTTGTACAGCTCTTCCATCCCGGTTCCGGCCACTATCTGCAACTGGTGCAGCTTTACGCCCCAGATGCTTTGACTGGCCAAGAGGCGCACCGTGTCGAGGTACTCCTCTTCTGTTTCGCCCGGAAGCCCGGCTATTATATGGGTGCAGACCTTGAGGCCGGCAGAGTGCAGCCGCTCTACCGCGCGCTCGTATGCCTCTACCGTGTGGCCCCTGTTTATGAGCTTAAGAGTCGAGTCCGACGCGCTCTGAAGACCGAGTTCCACCCAGACGTCCTTCTGGCGCGCTATTTCTGCGAGCAGTTCAACCACCTCTTCGCCCACGCAGTCGGGCCTTGTGGAGACAGCAACACCAACGATCTCCGGATGGTCGAGAGCCACGGAGTAGGCCTCTTTTAGAAAACCGACGTCAGCGTAAGTGGAGGAGTTTATATTAAAATACGCTATGTACTTTTTGGCTCCGTGCCGCTTGACGAGCCGCTCTATGCCGACCTCTATCTGCTCCTCTATACTTGCGGTTATCGTATCAGAGCTATTTCCCCCAGAGCTTTCTCGATTGGCGCCTAACGGCTTTAGCGTCTCAGTTTCGCAAAAGAGACAGCCACCAGTCGCAACAGTGCCGTCGCGGTTCGGGCACGTAAGCCCGATGTCGAGCGTAATCTTGTAGACCTTGCAGCCGTACCGCTCGCGTAGGTACGCGCTTAGTGGATAGTACGGTTTGTCTTTATTGTGCATACTTCTGCTCGCTCTACTCTGTTTCGGCTTCTGACCCTTCCGGGGCCGTCTCTTCGGCTTGGGTCTCTGTCTCAGTGACCGTCTCTATTTCTATCGCCATCTCACGCGGCCTGACTTTCAACGACCGGTGCTCTTTGACCGTAACCGCCCCGGGCTTTGCACCGCGCGGTTTTCTAACGTGCTTCGCCTCGGCGTAGATAACTTCCACAAGGCCCGACTCCTTCGCCTTCGAGTAGAAGGCCGCTAATGCGGCAGCCTCCTCGAGCGTCACGCGCGTAAGCTCACCAGAGCGTCCGGCAACTTTTATTATCACATGAGAGCCGGGCACCCCCTCTGCATGGAACCAGATATCTTCCGGGGCAGCCTCGCGCTTAACGAGCCGGTCGTTTCCAGCCCCGGACTTGCCGCACAGAACCGCAAAGCCCTCGGACGAAGTATAGCGGCGAAAAGGGTCTGCGCTGCCGGCCTTACCGGCAGGGCCTTTTTTACCTCTCTCTTTACCACCCTTGATATTGAATGTCCGTGTCATGCTCATCTCTTCTTTAAAGGCCTCAAGCTCTTCGTCCGTTTCAGCTACGCTGAGATTATACAAGAGCGTGTCCATGTAGGCCACCTCTTCGCTCACCCTCGGCAACCTGGACCCTAGCAGCAGTAGCGTCCGCTTCGCCTTGCGTGCTCTTTTAAAGTACCGCTCTATATTCTCTTGCGGCCCCAGTTTTTCATCCAGCGAAACGGTGACGGTCGCGGGGGGCACGACAGTGTAGTCAACGGCCTCGACCTCGGTGGCGCCGCGCACCAGCTTCTCGCGGTTGGCATTTAGCAGTTCGCCGAAGCGGCCCTGTTCGATATCCTTAGTGGCGCGCTCTTTGTCCTCTAACAGATTCCGCTCTTTTCGCGCCGCTCGCTTTCGCGCCTTGGCTATCTGCCTCTTTAGCCGTCCACGCTCAAGCCCCCCGGAGTCATCGACGACCAGCGCGGTGTAGTGCCGGTCTGCGGCCTCGTTCCAGGATTCGTCCTCCAGCCTTTCGATCTCGTCCTCTTTACGCCCGGGCCCTGTACCCGGCGGAGGCGGCATAAGGGGTTCCAAGTGCAGCCCCGGAGCCACGGCGCGCTTGGAAACGTCGGGGTCGAAGTGCTTGAGCGCATCGAGCACCACGCCCTTTGAGTTCAAAAGTATTACATTGGCCGATTTTCCGGTCAACTCTATCACAAGAGTATGGGTTACCCTCACACCGGACTCGCTCTTTTCGGTCTCGCTCTTCTCTAACTTCTCAAAATAGACATGCGCCACCCGCTCGCCCTCTACCTGCGAAACCCCCGTGACCTTTGCGCCCGTAAGGCGCGCCCTTAAAAGAGCACAGAAACGCTTGGGCCGGGGCGGGTTCTCGGGCCGGGACTCTGTTATGTGGAGCCTGCAAAAGCGCGGATGGGCGCTAAGCATGAGCCTAAACTCTCTGCCGCGCGCAAAGACCCTCAGCACTACCGTTCTCTCGTCCGGCTGATGCACCTTCTTTACCACGCCACCCGTTAGCGCAGACGCGCACTCGGCTATAATATGTTCTAACAGAACAGGGCCCATGAGAGTAAATATAGCACAACAGGGCCTCTTAATAGTGACCGTTTAGCGGTAAACCCCGTTTTTTATCGACTTATCCTATCGTTCGGGCAGACCTTATACGCCTTTCGATATGCAAGTGT
>JADFVP010000078.1 GCA_015222595.1 Pseudomonadota bacterium | reverse complement strand
TCCGTAAGTGGCGGAACGAGCCGTGTGCTTACGCGGCCCGGAGTCGGGCTCCTTAGCATTACCGCAACCGCAGTTCTACCGGCATTGCTCTCATGACCAAGTGCGACAGGACTGTTCAAACGTCTACCGTATCTGTAGGCGGCTTATCAGTAGAAGAACCAGCCGAACCAGAAGCATCCTTCTCTATCCGTTCGCGCTCCTTCAGAGCCGAGCACTCGGCACAGGCATACTGCTTTTCGTGCTTTACGGAAAGCCGGTCGTAGTCGGAGTCAACCGCAACGCGCCTGACGCTGTCGAACTCCGCACCGCAAAAATCACACTTTATCATACTCTTCCCCTTCTTTAGAGTAGACTACAGAGTAGACCGCCTTCAGTTTAAGCCCGGCGTCCGCAAGCGCCTCTTTGGACACCTCAAGCTCCGAGGCCGTTACCGAAATAACAAGGTCGCAGAAGCGAACAAGGAGCTTAGGGGCCGGTAAGAGCCTGAAGGGTATACTCGCCCCCTTCAAGATGCTCTCGGCCTTTAGCGCCTTATGCGGCGAACCGAAGACGAGTATATATTCCATACTAAAAAAATATCAGATTACACAGGCTATGGCAAGGCCCAGAGACCTCTGGTCGCATGATAAAATCGAGAAAATGACAAAAAGAAAAGACCCGCCGAAGAGTCGCTCTTCAGGCGGGTCGAAACTTCATACTGCTCTTTCTCAATTATCGGTCCGATCTAGACGCCTGCAAGGCGGTCGGTATAGAGCGGGAAACCGGCACAGAGTTCGCGTACCTCGGCCTTAATATTAGTGAGCGCCGAGTCGTCCTCGATACCCTTTATGGCAGAGTCGATGAGACCTGCTATCACGGTCATCTCCGCCTCTTTCATACCCTTGGTCGTAACGGCCGGCACGCCTATGCGCACGCCGCTGGTAACAAAGGGGCTTCTGGTCTCAAAGGGTACGGTGTTCTTGTTTACGGTTATTCCGGCCTTGACGAGCGCCTCTTCGGCAGCCTTGCCGGTTATACCCTGCTCGGTAAAGTCAAGAAGCATAAGGTGGTTGTCGGTACCGCCGGAAACGAGCGTGTAGCCGCGCTCCATGAGGCCGTCGGCAAGCGTCTTTGCGTTTGCAATAACTTGCTTCTGATAGACGGTAAAGCTAGGCTCGAGTGCCTCTTTAAAGGCAACGGCCTTGGCTGCTATTATGTGCATTAGCGGGCCGCCCTGAATTCCGGGAAAAATCTCGCTATTTATCTTCTTTGCAAACTTCTCGTTAGAGATGATGGTGCCACCTCTTGGGCCCCTGAGCGTCTTGTGCGTGGTGGTAGTGACAAAGTCCGCAATGCCGACGGGCGACGGATGGAGCCCCGTTACCACGAGTCCGGCGATGTGGGCCATATCTACCATCATAAGGGCGCCGACCTCGTCTGCGATAGAACGAAAGGCTTCAAAGTCTATTATCCTCGGGTACGCGCTCGCCCCGACGACTATCATCTTCGGATTATGCTCTTTCGCCAAAGACCGGACAGAGTCCATATCAATCCTCTGGTCCTCTTTCCTTACGCCGTAAAAGACTATATTGTAGAGCTGCCCGGAGAAGTTCACAGGACAGCCGTGCGTGAGATGCCCACCGTGAGAGAGATCCATGCCCATTACGGTATCGCCCGGCTTTATGCTCGCCATATAGACCGCCATATTGGCCTGCGAACCCGAATGCGCCTGAACGTTTACGTGCTCGGCCCCGAAGAGCTTCTGCGCGCGCTCTATTGCCAGCCGCTCGGCAACATCAACAAACTCGCAGCCGCCGTAGTACCGCTTGCCCGGATACCCCTCGGCGTACTTGTTGGTCATTACAGAGCCTGCGGCCTCCATTACTGCCGGGCTCACGAGGTTCTCCGAAGCGATCAGCTCAAGCTTGTACTCCTGCCGCTCGGTCTCGTTCTGTATCGCGTTATATATTTCGGGATCGAACTCTTTAAGGCTACTCATCTGAAAAAACCCTCCTGAAACATTCAAAGACAGACTTACCTAATACTCTATTGTACCATCTTTACTTTAGAATAGACCTAAGAATAGAACTGACAATCGACCTGCCAACCGGGCGTCCGGGGCTACTGCTCGACTTTAGAAAAACGCGCCTCAACCTCGGTTATCTTATCCAGCCTGCGCTGGTGCCTGCCACCCTCAAACGTTGCCTCCACCCAGGCCTTCACCATCTCGGAGGCAAGAGTAACGCCTACCATGCGCCCACCTATGACGAGCACATTGGCGTTGTTGTGCTCCTTGGAGAGCTTTGCGGTCTCTGTGGTGCTGACAAGCGCCGCGCGTACGTTCGGAAACTTGTTGGCGACGATACTCATGCCTACACCGGAGCCGCAGACCAGCACGCCGGTCTCTGTCTCACCTGCCGACACTTTTTCGGCAAGCGCAATACCGAAGTCGGGATAGTCGACCGAGTCGTCGGTAGAGGTTCCAAGGTCTTCGACCTCGAAGCCGAGGCCAACTATAACGGCCTTAAGCTCGTCCTTCATCGCACGTCCTGCATGGTCGCTTGCAATCAGCATCTTCTTCATTTCTATTCTTCTTATCCTTTACCCCTATAGCGGGGAAGCATTACCTTCACTCATGTGAGAACAATAATAGACAGAAAGAACTAGTCGTCGAACCGCTTGAAGCAGAGCACGGCGTTGGTGCCGCCAAAACCGAATGAGTTGGAGAGTGCGGCCCGAACATCGAGATCGCGCGCTTGGTTCGGCACGTAATCGAGGTCGCAGTCCGGGTCGGGCGTGTCGTAATTTATAGTCGGCGGAACCTTACTCTCTTCTATGCTCTTGACGGTAAAGACCGCCTCAATTCCGCCTGCGGCTCCTAGCAGGTGTCCGGTCATACCTTTGGTCGAACTGACGGAAATTTTCTTTGCCCCATCGCCAAAGACCTTCTTAATGGCCATCGTCTCATAAAGGTCGTTGAAGTGTGTAGAGGTGCCGTGGGCGTTTATGTAGTCGATAGTGGAGAGATCTATTCCGGCGTCGTTAAGTGCAAGATTTATGCACCGTGCCGCGCCCTCGCCTTCGGGCGACGGGGTCGTCATATGGAACGCATCGGAGTTCATGCCGTAGCCGGCCACTTCGCAGTAGATACGCGCGCCGCGAGCACGAGCGCTCTCCAGCTCTTCGAGCATCAGCACGCCAGCGCCCTCTCCTATTACAAAGCCGTCACGGTCTTTGTCAAAGGGACGCGACGCGGCCTCTGGTGCGTCGTTGCGCTTAGAAAGAGCTTTTAAAGCATTGAAGCCCGCAACGCAGAGCGGGGTAATGGTAGACTCGGTGCCTCCGGCGAACATAACGTCTGCACTACCGTGCTGTATGAGGCGGAAGGCATCTCCTATGGAGTGGGTTCCGGTGGCGCATGCGGTTACCGCGCAGCTGTTTGGCCCCTTGGCGCCTATCTTGATAGAGACCTGCCCTGCGGCGAGGTTTATGATGACCATTGGGATAAAGAACGGAGTTATGCGACCCGGCCCCTTTTCGTTCAGCACGTCATGCCAGTGCTCGATGGAGCCTAGCCCGCCTATTCCGGCGCCGATAAAGACTCCGACGCGCTCGGCGTTCTCTTCTGTGACCTCGTAACCGGAATCCTTAAGGGCCATGTCAGAGGCGGCTACGGCGTATTGAATAAATGGGTCCATCTTCTTGATATCCTTCTTCCCTATAAACTCCTTGGGGTCGAAGTCAGGAACCTCTCCGGCAATGGTAACCGGAAATTCAGTCGGATAGGACGAAGTATCGAAGCGCGTAATGGTGCGGATACCGGAGCGGCCCTCAATGGCGCCGTTCCAGGAAGCATCGACCCCTGTTCCTAGCGGGCTGACAATACCGAGGCCTGTTACAACTACTCTTCTCATAATGGTATCCGTTCAAGTACCACTGTAGCTCTGTTTTACAGAGACGACTACAGCAAGGTTATGGATGCTACCTAAATTGAAGTACGCTGACCAATGAGCCACCGATGTACGCCCTAAACAGAAGGCCATGATGTTTTCTTTAAAATTGCCCGAGGAGCCTTTAAAATAGCCCAAGGGGCCCTTGAAATAGAAACCCCCCGTCGGCGTCACAAAGAGCGCGGCCCGGGGGGTTAAGATACTGGGACTCAGCAAGAAGGTCAGCAGAGGTGCAGAGCCTGACCTCAGAAGGCCGGCTACTTACTCTTCTTCTGTATATAAGTAATAGCGTCGTCTACAGTCTTGATCTTCTCGGCATCTTCGTCGGGTATCTCTATCGAGAACTCCTCTTCAAAGGCCATGACCATCTCTACCGTATCGAGGGAATCGGCCCCAAGATCATCTACAAAAGAGGCGCCCGCTATTACTTCGTCCTCAGCAACGTCGAGCTGGTCCACTATAATTTTCTTCACTTTGGTATCTACCGACATCGCTATTCCTCCTGAATAATTGTATAGATAAAGAGTAAAACAGAACCATGTATAACACCAATTTCCGGTGTTGTCAATTCATTCTCAGCCACTGAAAGGCTATGCTCAATTCACACATACTACTGTACTAAAAAACAGGCAAAAGGCCAATAAAAAATCGCCTTGATAGCCTCAAACTCAATCTTAGAGGGCGGCCATGGAGCCTGAGGCAGAGAGCCGACTACATATAAAGTCCGCCGTTTACGCTTATTACCTGCCCGGTTATGTAAGAGGCTGCACTGGAGGCTAAGAATAACGTTGCCTTTGCAACGTCGTCAGGGCCGCCGAGGCGGCCGAGCGGAATTCCGGCTATCATCTCGTTGCGCCTCTTCTCCGGCATGGCGTCCGTCATGGCGGTCTCTATGAAGCCCGGAGCAACGGCGTTGCACGTAACGTTGCGTCCGGCTACTTCGCGCGCCACAGACTTGGTCATTCCGATAACTCCGGCCTTGGAAGCTGCATAGTTGGCCTGCCCGGCGTTGCCCATCAGCCCGACGATAGAGGCTATATTGATTATCCTGCCCCAGCGCTGTTTGGTCATGTACTTGACCACAGACTTGGTGCAGTTGAAGACACCCTTCAGGTTTACATTGATAACGGCGTCCCAGTCATCTTCCTTCATCCGCATTATAAGCGCGTCGCGCGTGATGCCGGCGTTATTAACGAGTATGTGGATCGAGTCGTCGAACTCTTTAAAGACCGCTTCGGCCATCTCGTCCGTTTTAACCCCGTCGGTCACATCTACCTTCATCGCCATTGCTCTTCTGCCCATTTTCTGTATCTCTACGGCAGTCCGGGTAACGGCGTCGTAATCGACGTCTACGACTGCGACATCGGCCCCGTAAGAAGCGAGTTTGAGCGCGATTGACTTGCCTATTCCCTGGCCGGCACCGGTTACCAGTGCTACCTTGCCTGTTATCTGCATAGAATCTCCTTCTTGTTCTCTATTATTATTTTCATGGCTATACCGGCTCTGACTGCCCTGCCGGGAAAAACCAATATATCTTACTTCGCTTCTTCTTTACAGCACTTTTATGTTGCTGGTTTACAGCACTTTTATTCTACCTGCTACCAGCTCTTATCGCCACGGTCGGGAGCCTCTCCGAAGACCTTGCTCAGCTCTCCAAGATCCTCCACTGAGGCCAGGCTGTAGGTCTGTATCGACTTGTCTATCCGCTTTGTAAGGCCCGTAAGAACGGACCCCGGACCTATCTCTATTATAACCTCAACCCCTTCCGCCTTCATCCTCTCTATGGTCTCCACCCAGCGAACCGGGCTCGTAAGCTGACTGGTCAGAAGCTCGGGGAACTCTTTACGGCTAGCGGTCGGCGTGGCCTTCACATTGCTTACTATCGGCACGTTCGGCTTCTCAAACTCTATGCTCTTAAGCTCTTCGGCAAAGCGCACGGCAGCAGGGGCCATCAACGGCGAGTGCGAAGGAGCGCTTACCTTGAGCGGAATTACACGCTTGGCCCCGGCCTCTTTGGCCAATAAAGAGAGACGCTCTACCGCTTCAGCTGCTCCTGAGACCACAACCTGAGCGGGGCTATTGATGTTAGCAGGCACTACGACCGACTCTGCTTCCGAGGCCGCAGTGCAAACCTCTTCGACTTTAGCAGCATCGAGCCCTATTACCGCAGCCATAGCCCCGGTGCCGGACGGTACCGCCTCCTGCATGAAAAGGCCCCGTTTATGTACCAGAGTTACGGCATCGGTAAACTGGAGCGCGCCTGATGCCACGAGCGCCGTGTACTCGCCTAAGCTGTGGCCCGCCATAAGTATCGGTTCTAAAGGAAAACTCGCCTTTAACGCGCCGAGCGCAATGAGGCTTGCCACCAAGAGCGCAGGCTGGGTGTTCTCGGTCTTATTAAGCTCTTCGGGAGGCCCTTCGAGGGCAATTTTACTGAGTCCGAAGCCGAGTATCTCGTCAGCTGCGCCGTACGCCTCCTTGGCCCACGGCAGCACGTTGTAGAAGCTCTTGCTCATGCCAACTACCTGAGAGCCCTGGCCGGGAAAGACGAACGCAACCTTCTGCTTCTTCTTCTGCTTCATTTTAGATCCAGACATCTTACCCATTTAGAAGAGTTCCTTTCTTCAGAACTGAGATAGCAAAAAAATAGTTATCGACACTCTACCAGCGCAGTGCGGCAGAACTCCACGTAAGCCCGCCACCGAACGCCACGAAGAGTATTATGTCTCCGCGTTTTATGCGCCCCTGTCTGTAAGCCTCGTCGAGGGCTATGGGAATGGACCCGGCAGAGGTGTTGCCGTACTTGTCGAGATTCATGAATAGGCGCTCTTTGGGCAGCTTCAACCTCTGCCTGGTGGCCTCTATTATTCTTTGATTGGCCTGGTGCGGTATTAAGAGCTTAACGTCATCGGCGCTCACTTTGGCGGCCTTAAGCGCCTCTTTTATAGAGGCTACCATAGTGCGTACCGCTACCTTAAAGGTTTCGTTGCCTGACATGGCGAGGTATGGCGGGGTCTCTTTTTCAGCGCTCTCTTTTTTAGCGCTCTCTGTCTTATCGCTGTCTTTTTTAGCATTCTCTTTGCCAAAGGGGCAACGGCCTTTGCCCGGTGCGTAGAGCATGTCCCACTTGCGCCCGTCGGAGTGAATGTTGCTTGCCATAATTCCGCTCTTGCCCTTTGTGCCGCTCAAGACCACGGCCCCGGCGCCGTCTCCGAAGAGTACGCAGGTGGAGCGATCGGTCCAGTCTATTATTTCCGAAAAACGGTCGACGCCGATAACGAGCGCGCGCTTCACAATACCGGAGACGATATACTTTTCGGCCACATCCAGAGCATAAAGAAACCCTGAACAGGCGGCAGAGAGGTCGAAAGCCGGCACGCCGCTCTTTATACCAAGACGGGATTGAACAAAGCAGGCTGTAGAGGGAAAGGTCATCTCTGGGGTTACGGTACCAACGACCACAAGCTCAATATCGGCTGCCGAAACGCCTGCGCTCTTTAACGCCCGCTCGGCCGCGTGCACGGCCATATCCGTGCTGCTCTCGGACACGGCTATGCGCCGCTCTCTAATACCCGTTCTTGTGGTTATCCACTCGTCCGTGGTATCGACCATGGACTCAAGCTCTTTGTTAGTCAGCACCTTCTCAGGCACGTACGAGCCGGTACCTGCTATCTTTGCTCTCAGGGTTTGCCCCACGTTAATCTGCCCCCGCTAAATCAGTACTCTTTTGTACTACCGCCGTCGCTCCACGCACCGTACCTCTATTGATCTCTTCAGCAAGGTGTGAGCTTACCTGAGCCTCTATAGACTCGTGCGCACGGACAATAGCGTTCTTTATCGCCTTGGCGTTGGACCTGCCGTGGCTTATTATGCAGACGCCGTTTATTCCAAGAAGCGGCGCGCCCCCGTACTCGGCGTAATCTATCTTCTTCTTGAGATTTTTAAATGAGTTTTTGGCCAGCAGATAGCCGACCTTGGAAGAAAGGCTCCCCATGATCTCGTCTTTCAACATAGAGGTAACAGCCTCTACAAGCCCCTCGCTCAGCTTAAGCACTACGTTGCCCACAAAACCGTCGGCAACAATAACATCGACATCTCCCTTAAAGATGTCCCTGCCCTCGACATGGCCTATGTAGTTGATCGGCATGCCCTTCAAGAGCTTGTTGCTCTCCTTGGTAAGCTCGTTGCCCTTCGCCTCCTCCTCGCCGTTGGAGAGGAGTCCGATAGTTGGGTTGGACCTTTTAAGGGCGTACCTTGCATAGACGTCGCCCATTATAGCGAACTGGCAGAGGTGAGACGGTTTACAGTCTACGTTGCCGCCGACGTCCAATAGCACGGCAGGCTTCTTTTTGGTCGGCATGCTTACGGCTATTGCCGGACGCTCAACGCCCTTTGTTCTTTTTAGAAGGAAGACACCGGCAGCAAGCGCGGCTCCGGAATTTCCGGCGCTTACTACTGCCGCAGCTTCGCCTTTTCTTACAAGCTCGAAGCAGACCCGAAGCGACGAGTCTTTCTTCTGTCTGATCGCCTTGACCGGACTCTCGTCCATTGCCACGACCTCAGTCGTATAGACATAAGAGACAAGCTCTTCGACGACCTTATGGCGAGCGGCCTCTTTCTCTATAAGCTCTTTATCGCCTACGAGAATTACAGAAAGGCCGAGTTCGGACGCAGCCAGAAGAGCCCCCTCCACAACTACCGAAGGGGCGTAATCTCCGCCCATTGCATCAACCGCTATCTTCATCTTATTTTTCAGAGTATGTCTGGTAAAAGATTTAAGAGGTCCGTTCGAGAACCACTTTGGAGTGCAAAAAAAAATGACCCTTAACCATCAGGGTCATACTGAAATATAGTAGAAATAGAGCATCTTTGCAAGTACTACATTGGCCCGGGCACGAAAGCCGGGCAGAATCTCTAAAAACTCCACAGGCCACTTGACGCATAAGAGCGTAACAGACAACACTGCACTCCCGAACCTGATAAAAACCCAGACCATGCCGGACAATCGACGCGGCTAGCAGCACGCGCGCCGGGTGCGATGTTATAAGGTGTCGTCGTGCTCTACTACGGTCTTGCCCTTGTAACTGCCGCACTGCGGGCAGATATTATGAGGGCGCTTGACCTCACCACACTCTGAGCAAATGCAAGTCGGCGGTGTGGCAAGCCCGTCGTGGCTGCGGCGAGAACCTCTTTTACCTCTTGTAGTTCTTTTCTTTGGATTTGGCATCTGAAGAAACTCCTGTACTCTGTTATGTTATTATTCGTTCTTATACTGGTTATTTTATTTACTGCTTTTATGCCGGGCCCGGTTGTTCACATACCAGCCCCGGATTGCCTTCTATACCGCCCCCGGGTTGCTTTATAAATGGCCCAGGTTACTTGGGTTTAAAGCCCTTAAGGGCTGCAAAACGCGCGTCAACAGGCTCTTCTATAACACAGTCGCACTCTTCTTTATTTCTATCGACTCCGCACTTAACGCAGAGCCCCTTGCACTTATCGGTGCAGAGCGGCTTCATCGGAAGCTCTACTGCAATCTGGCTGACAAGTATGTCGTCGGTATCAAGCTCCGGAACCGGGGTCATGGTGACTTCCAAGTCCGATGCGTGCAGCTCTTGCTCGGCATCGGTCTCGATGCCCACGACATAGTAGAGCGAGAAATCGGGCTCTACCAGAAGCTTGTACTCACTTACGCATCTGGAGCAGATGAGCCGCAATCTGGCGCTCACGTGGCCCGTTAGGTACACCCCTTCATCGGTACGCATAGCCTCAAGATGCGCCGTAACCGGCCCCTCTAAGGCAGCGTCGATCCCGTGGAGCAGAGGCCCTATTCTCGCAGCCTCTTCGCTAACGTCAAGCTGTAGGCCGCTGTCGGGAATATCTTCAAATATTATCTTCATCTTCAGAACTTAAAGCTAATGCGCACTTGTAGAGGTTGAAAAGTTACTAAAGACTCAAAAGTATACCTGTACCGGGCAGTTAATGTCAATATAAATCACACACGCTATGAGAGGAATTTTTATGCGCGCGCAAGTTCGGGTACGGTTTTTCTTGACTAACGGGGTAAATTACCATAAATTAAAAAGCTGCCACGCGACTGGGGGATCGTCTAATGGCAGGACAGCGGACTCTGACTCCGCTAATCGAGGTTCGAATCCTCGTCCCCCAGCCATTTTA
>JADFVP010000077.1 GCA_015222595.1 Pseudomonadota bacterium | reverse complement strand
GACTATAAAGGCATAGACCAATAGCCAAACCAAACCTATTGAATTATATATGATTTATTCTAAACAGGAGTAAAACAGACCGGGGTATCTTAGAAGGGGCCGGGAAAAGAGTGGCCGATGGACTACATGGGGCTTGTCAGCCCCTTGCGGATAGCAATTTTGATGAGCCCGGCCATATCGCTGACGCCGAGTTTCTTCATTATATGGATGCGGTGGGTCTTTACCGTCGAGACCGAGACAAAGAGCTTCTCGGCAACCTCTTTACTGGTATCTCCATCGGCGATCATCTTAAAGACCTCAAGCTCCCGGGCGCTAAGTCTGTCGCACGGATCATCGCCATCTTCTCTCTTTATAGCTTCGACAAAGCCGTCGAGCAGACCATCGGCAATACTTGGGCTGGCGTACTTTCTACCGTCCACCACTCTCAGAACAGCATCTATCAGCTCGCCGTGCGCAGAGTCTTTGAGAACATAACCGAGCGCCCCTGCACGAAAGGCCTCTATAGCGCTCTGAACCTCTGCATGCATAGAGAGAATCAGTACCTTTGTATCCGGCAGAGCCTCAAGCACGCGCTTGGTGACCGTAATACCGTTGATCTTGGGCATGGAGATATCAAGAACTACTAGGTCGGGTTTGAGTTCGAGCACGCCACTGAGCGCTTCTTCTCCATTCTCCGCCTCACCTATAACCACGAACCTTCGCTTCTGCGTCAGGATAGACCTGATGCCCTCGCGCACGACCTGATGGTCGTCTGCGATAAAGATGGAAATCTTGCCTATTTTCTTTGACACCTTGCCCCCAAGCAGTAAAAAAAACTAGTGAGAATGATCCGAGTGCGTTGCCGTTGCCTTCTTCTTATCCACCGGCATTCCGGCTTGAACCCAGGCGTCTAGTCCGCCGCGCAACGCCTTAACCCTCTGAAACCCCCTGCCCATCAGCATGAGCGCCGAACCGGCGCTCGAAGATTCGTTTGGTCACGTACAGTAGGTTACTATCTCGGCGCCCATCGGTATCTCGCCGACCCTGCCTATTATCTCGTCCGGCGCTATCCTCACGTCTCCAGGCAGCCTTACCGTGCTCGCGGCATATGCGCCGCTCGAGCGCACGTCGATTATCAGAACTTGTTCGCCCCTGTCAAGCTTACGCATAAGCTCGCGCGGCGTTATTCTCTCAATATCCTCTATACCGGCCCCTGTGGCCGTACCGATAAAGAACGTACCTGTAAGAAGACAAAGCGCTACAAGCGCCACAACTATATTACGCATACCATACCTCCGGGTCTCATTATTTCCAAACAGGACAATCATACCCTAAATATTTCATCTATAGCGAGCAAAAGATTCAGGGCTAACAACTTTTCAGGTCACCAGCTTAAAAGCAAGGTTGCCGAGTTCTTCTATAGTGAACGGCTTCTTCAGCGAGAACTGTGCCGTATTTTTCAAGAATGCCTGGGTCTCGCGGTTAACAGAGTCTCCGGTAATAAAGATCAACCGGTCGAGCAGTTCCGGGTGGCGGTTGCTCACCTCTCTGTGGAAATCCCTGCCGTCTTGGCCCGGCATCTTTATATCGCTGATAAGAAGATCGTACTTGTTCTCACCTAACCTGTCGAGCGCCGCGTTCACACTATCGCACTTCTCGACAGTAAAGCCGAAAGAGTTTAGCGACTCTTCAAGAATATCGAGCAGAAGCGGCTCGTCGTCGAGTATCAGCGCCCTTAACCCGGCGGGAAAGCTCTTATGCTCTTTGTCTCCACCGTTACCGGCTACGCCCGACTCAACATCATTACTTGTCATCTCTACAATAGGCAGGTTAACGGTAAAGATAGCGCCTCCACTGGGCCCGGAAGCTGCGGTAATCTCTCCGCCATGCTCTTTAATTATGCCGTAGGAGATGCTTAGCCCGAGGCCCGTACCCTTGCCCACCCCTTTGGTGGTAAAGAACGGGTCGAAGATCTTACCGGCCACCTCGTCCGAGATACCCATACCGTTGTCCTCGAAGCTGACGATCAGCCTGCCAGCGCGCGCCTTGGAGCTAACGCGCACCGTTCCGGAGCCAGCCACGTCCATTATCGAATCGCGCGCATTGTTCAACAGGTTCAAAAATACCTGCTCAAGCTGGTTTGCATCGACCATGGTACGCGGCAGGTTCAAGTCCAGGTTGAGGTCGATATCGACGTTATCTACCTTCATCTGGTACGATCTAAGCTCCACGGAGTCGCGTATAACCTTATTTATATCCGAATACTTCTTCTCCGGCTGCTGAACCCTGGCGAACGTAAGCAGGTTCTCTATTATCTTCTTGCACCTCTCTGAGGCGTCTCTAATTTTCGAGACCTTGGACTGAGCCTCCTCGCTGAGCCCATCCTCCATAAGTATCTCGGAGAAACACATTATGCCCGTAAGCGGGTTGTTCAGTTCGTGGGCAACCCCGGAGACCAGCTCGCCGAGCGAAGAGAGCTTGTCGGTATGGACCAGCTTCTCAAGAAGCATCCTCTGCTCCGTAACGTCCTTGATATAAAGAACGGCCTTCTTGCCGCCGCCTTCCTCTATAAACGGATAGGTGTGCGCCTCGTAAACCTTGCCGCCCGGCATAGTCAACTCCGAGTAAAAGGGCTTCATACCCGCCAGAGACTCTTTAAGGGAGAAGTCTTCACTACAACAGGTAGCGCCGAAGTAGGTCTGCAGGCTCGACCCGACAATCCCTATTGTATCGATCTTAAAGTCGTCTATGAACTGCCTGTTCGCCTCACTAACGACCATCTCGGAGTTAACGACAAGCACGTAGTCCTTGATAGAGTCGAAGATAAGGCGCAACTTGTTCTGGGCCCGCTTTAGCTCCTCCTCCTCATTTACGATAGTCCTGTTGGCAACCCTCAACTCGACGTTCTTGCTGTCGAGGTCTTCATTCAAGAGTTTAAGCTCTTCGTTCACGGAGTGAAGCTCTTCTGTCTGGCTCTGCGTCTCCTCATAGGCCAGCTCTATCTCTTCGTTCTTCTTTTTCAGTTCCTCGTTGAGCGTAGTGAACTTAAGGTTGTTGGCCTCTATCTCGCTCATATACAGAGCCCTCTCTACCTCCTTCTCACCGACCGTATCCATCATCGAATTGAAGGTCAACGAAAGGTGCGCCACCTCATCGGCCGACCCGTACATATTGACGGTATCGATTCTGGCATTGAGGTCTCCTGAGGCAAAGTCGTCGAGTTTTCCGGCAAGCTCCTTAACGGGACGCGCTATCCTGTTTGCGGTAAGAACGGCCACGAAGAGGGAGAGCAAGAGGCCGAGCGCCGTTATGCCTGCAATAACCTCCTGACTCTTGCGCTGGATCATCCAGAGGCTCTCCTTGTCTATACCGACATCTATAGAGCCAACTATCTCTCCGTTATTGTTTCTAACCGGTTCGAACGCGGATATTAGCGTGGTGTCTCGGACACTCCACTCATTGATGCTGCTGATGCCTGAGAGTATTTGTGCCTGAACGGAGTCGGGCAAGAGCGTGCCGCGCACACTCTGCGCATTGTCGTCTATCATGTTGGTGCTTATGCGAACTCCATTCATGCTAATGGTAGTGTAGAGTCCGGGTATCTTGTATGCGATGGTATCTGGAACATGGTCGTCGTTGTTGAGTATGTCGGCGGTTATGATTGCGCCTATCGGGTTGTGCATTTTATCGAGCACAGGCGTTACGACGCTCAGCGCCATGGCGTTCACAGCGCCGTCCCCCACACCGGATCCGCTCGGCATGACTTCAAGACCTAACCCCTTGGCAACATCAAAACCGTCGCGCACAAGCTCGCTTCGAGAGATCATCTCCGTCGAGATTAGAGACTCGCCCGTGGCCAGCGCCTTGGCGACAAGGCCGTTCAGCTCTACTTTATCACCCGTCTTCTCGCTGTTGTACCTGGCGAGCACGCGACCGTCGGCATCTACTATACTCCAGATATCCACATAAGGACGTCCGCGCTTCCATCCGGCCATGCGGGATCCAAGGTACTCGGTGTCCTTCTTCAGTATCCTGTCCTTAAGCTCCCCGGAGGTGGCGGCCTGCAACATACCGTAACGCATCTGCTCACCGCGCGCATAGTACTCGCTCATAGCGGCCTTGAGCCCTATATTGAGCCTGACGTGAGCCTTATCTTCGAGTATGGAGTCGATTACGGTGTAGGAGATTGCGGCCATAAAGAACATTGGTATAAGAATAACCAGGATGAAGGCGAAGGTCAGCTTAAAGACCAGGCTCCTGTTGGCGAAGAAAGATCGCAACGATGAACTCATCTGCCAGACCTCCTCTTGCGGTAGACGCCCAGGCCCATTTCAACACGCTGGTACTGATCGGCATAAGCGGCGGGTATGACCTCGGCCTTGCCGAGCACTATCAGCCCGCCGGGGGCGAGCGCATAATGGAACTTGGCAAAGACATCGCTCTGGAGCTTCTTATTGAAGTAGATAAAGAGATTTCTGCAAAAGAGCATGTCAATTCTTGAAAATGCGTGTCCCGTAACAATGTCGAGCGTGCCGAACCGTATCAACCCCCTCAGGCTCTCGGCAACGGTTATGCTTTTGTCGGCTGTTACTCCGCCATCTATAAAGTACTTCGCCTTGAACTCTTCGGAGACGTTCTCCATGTACTCGTGCCTGTACTCGCCCCGGCGTGCCGTATCGAGCGCCCCGGCGTCCACGTCCGTAGCGAAGACTCTGCTGATTGCCGCCCGTTCCGGAAGAAGGTGCTCGGAGAGAAGTATGGCCAGCGAATAAGCCTCTTCGCCAGTTGCGCAGCCGCAGCACCAAGCGCGCAGCCCCTTGCCGCCATCCGAGTACTCCTCTTTAAGGATTCTTGTAATAAGGGCAAAATAGGTCGGGTCGCGAAAGAACTCGCTTACCTTTATCGTAAGGATCGCGTGGAGCGCTGCGTACTCGTCGGGGTCTGCCTTCAAGAGGCCGACATAGTCGGCGTAGCTAGAGATGTCGAGTGCTCTCAGCCTTTGAATAACACGTCTGCGCAGGCTCGACCGCTTGTAGTTGCGAAAGTCCCCGACGTTCTCCTGAAAGAGACTCTGCAGTACGGCATCCAGGCCCGCAGGCTCTGCGCTTAGCTCCGAGGGGGCAACAGGCTCGGGTAGGCCTTTAAGTACCGAACTATTCAAAGTTGTTTCCATCTGTTCGCTCATGCAAGACTCACGCTCATAAGTAGACCAATCCGGCTACAGAAGAAAATAGGATAAACCATACTATTATAGCATATTTTACAAATCCTGCCATAAAAGCGCATACTGCCAACGCCATATATAGCTTAATCTATAGCATATTACAGGGAAGCTCTTGCAGAATCAAGACCTTTATTTGCACAGAAGGCCTGCACGCCGAGCCAACCATATAAACATCGTGCTTGACGAATCCGCACAATTTAGTACAATATAAAATTATGCTCAAAGGATCATTACGG